>NZ_JBSFDA010000120.1:0-32080 GCF_053593675.1 Streptomyces sp. NPDC002156
GCTGACTACCCAGCCCGTCCGGCGTTTGAGGACAAGGCCCGTTCAGGGCCGTAGCGGGGGTCTGGGGGCGGAGCCCCCAGGGATGGGTACGGGTAGGGGCGGCGGGGGCGAAATCCTTGTGGGTGCCAAGCGGGCGCGGTGGGCGCGTTCCACCGACTGGCCCCAGTACGTGCCCGTCACCATCAGGGTCGCCCCCAACGCCGTCAGCACCGTCAAGTGCTCGCCACCCAGCGCGATCCCGATCGCCGCAGCCCAGATCGGCTCCGTGCCCAGCAGCAGGCTGGCCCGGCTCGCCGACGTCCGCTGCACAGCCCACGTCTGGGCCAGGAACGCGAACACACTGCAGAACAGGGCGAGATAGACCAGCTGTATCCAGGTCCCGGTGTCGGCGCGGGTGAGCGTCGGCAGGGAGGGGGCGGCCGCCGGGAGGAACACGACCGTGCCGATCACGGTCTGCAGTGTCGTCAGGTGGAGAGGCCGGATCGGCCGGCCTGTCGTGAGGCGTCCGACCAGCGCCACATGGACCGCCCGTACCAGCGCCGCGCCCAGCATCAGCAGATCCCCGAGCCGCGGCGCGTGAAAGCCGTTGCCGGACATGAGCAGACCGACGGCCAGGACACAGACGCCAGCGGCGGCGTAGAAGGCCGGGGGCAGCCCGCCGGGGTGTCCGGCGCGGTCGAGGAGAGGGGTGAGCACAATGGTCAGGCTGATGATCAGACCCGCGTTGGCGGCGGTCGTGTGGGCGACACCGTACGTCTCCACGACGAGGACGGCGGCCTGCGTGAGCCCCAGCGGCAGCCCGGCCCGCACCTCCTCCCGGGTCCACAGACGAAACCCCCGGCCCTGTTCCCGCCCCGCGGCGACCAGGCCGAGACAGGCGAGCGCGGAGAAGGCGTACCGCGCGAACAGGACGACGAGAACGGGCAGGGCGGAGGTGGCCGTCTGGGCGGACAGATAGCTGGAGCCCCAGACGAGCGCGACAAGGAGGAGTACCGCATCGGTACGGCGGGAGTCGGACACGCGACTACGGTGCACTGTCAGTGACCCTGAAGCCCAGGGCCACCTTCTTCAACGATCTTTTAGTTTCCCTACACAGTCCGCCTACACTGGTCCCGTGGACGAACGACAGCTGCGGATCCTGCGCGAACTCGGTGAGCTGGGCAGCGTCACCGCGGTCGCCGACGCGCTCCTCGTCACGCCCTCGGCGATCTCGCAGCAACTGCGACTGCTCCAGCGAGCCATCCCCGTCCCGCTCACCGAGCGACAGGGACGCAGGCTGGTCCTGACCGACGCCGGGCAGGCGCTGGCGGGCGCGGCGACCGAGGTGGAGTCGGCGCTGGCGCGGGCCCGGCACACGGTCGAGGAGTTCCTGGACCGGCCGGACGGGGAGGTGTCGGTGGCGGCGTTCCACAGTGCGGGCGCCGCGTTCTTCCCACTGCTGCTGCGCGCCCTCGCCGGACCGGACGGTCCCGTGCTGTCACTGGCCGACAAGGACGTCACGCAGGACGACTTCCCACCGCTGACCAGGGAGTACGACATCGTCCTCGCCCACCGCCTCGACCACGCCCCACCCTGGCCGCGCACGGTGGCGGCGACCCCGCTGCTGCGCGAACCCCTCGACGTGGCCATGCCCGCCGACCACCCGCTCGCCGCCAAACGACGCCTGACCCCGACCGACGTCGCCGACCAGCCCTGGATCGCCGTACACGACGGCTTCCCGATCATGGCGACGATCGAGGCCATCGCCACAGCAGCGGGCCGCCGCCCCCATCTCGCCCACCGCATCAACGAGTTCGCGGTAGCCGCAGAGGCAGTAGCCGCCGGCGGAGGCCTCGCCCTCATGCCCCGCTGGACCTCCCGCCCCCACCCAGACCTGGTCCTGAAGCCCCTCAGCGGCGTCCAGGCCAGACGCAGAATCGACGCCCTCCACCGCCCAGAACGAACGGCCAGAAAGGCCGTAAGGACGGTCCTGAAGGAACTGAGCAAAGCAGCACAGACAATCAGGGCCGAGGAGTAACGCCCCTTTTAGGGGCGCGGGGAACTGCGCGACCAGCCACCAACAACCCGCAGCCGCCAGACAACAGCAAGTCCATGTTCACCAGGCGCTCAAAACGAATACCACCGCACAGTCGAATCCCCCTCCCTCAACGACCCCACCCGCCGCACAAACTCCCCCAACGCCCGAGGATTAACAGGCGCATGCTGCGCCACCCACGCACAACTCGCCGTCTCCCGCGCCCCCCGCAACACCCCACACCCCTCCCACTCCCGCACATCCCACCCGTACGCGTCCGTGAACGCGTCATAGGCCTCGGTCGACAGGCCATACCGGTCATGGGACAGAGCCATGACCACCAGATCGTGCTCGCGCAGATCGGCGGAGAACGTCTCCAGGTCGACCAGAACAGGCCCGTCGGACCCGATGTGCACATTGCGCGGCAACGCGTCACCGTGGATCGGCCCGCGCGGACGCCGCGGGACGAGCGCGGCGGAGGCCGTCGCGAAACCGTCCCGCCGCTCACGCAGATACGCCGCGTCGGCCGGATCGATCGCGTCGCCCGCGAGCCGCAGCCAGCGTTCGACGCCGCCCAGGAGGTCACGGGGCGGGAGCGTGAAGGTGGCGGGGAGCGGCAGGGCGTGCACGATCCGTAGGAGTTCGGCCAAATCCGCCGGTTCGGCGGGGCGTACGGGATCGGGCAGCCGGTGCCACACCGTCACCGGGTGACCCTCGACGAGGAGCGGCTTCGGGTCGGCCGCGCGGACCGCCGGGACGTCCGCCTCGGCGAGCCAGAGCGCGATGTCCAGCTCCCGCCGGGCGCGGTCGAGGAGTTCGGCGTCGCGGCCCACCTTGACGACCAGGTCACCGGCGGCGAACACCGCGTTCTCGCCCAGCGCGAGAAGCCGTATGTCCGGTGCCGTGGCAGGCAGTACGCCCGCCGTGGCCAGTACGTCCCGGGCCTGTGCCTCGTCCATGGTCCGCCTCCCGCTCCCACGCAGTCCTCGTACAGGGCTGTGTACGTCCGCGAACGGCGTCAGGTTCACGCCATCCGCCGGTCAGTGTCGCATTCGCACTGGTGGGGGCGTGTGCGCGGTGCCTTGACTGTGTACATCGGCTTCACGACCATGACGGAGCCCACTCCCGGGGCCACCTCGGGCGACCAAAGGAGCCGACCACGTGACACTGGTGACCGGGGTGAGGCGGCCGGCCAAGCGCACGACCCGGGCCGGACCGGGCGGCGGCGGCCGGATCACCGGCCACGGTGCCTGGTTCCTCGTTCTGCCCGCGCTGATCCCGATCCTCGTCCTGAGCGTGGGACCGCTGCTGTACGGGATCCTGCTCGCGTTCACCGATGCCCAGTCCGGCCGGACCGCGTCCACGCAGTGGATCGGCACCCTCAACTTCCAGGACCTGCTGCACGACCGGCTGTTCTGGGAGTCGTTCCGGATCGGGCTGGTCTGGGCGGTCGGGGTGACCGTGCCGCAGTTCCTGCTCGCCCTCGGCCTCGCGCTCCTCCTCAACAAGGAGTTACGGCTGCGCTGGCTGGCCCGCGCCCTCGCGATCATCCCGTGGGCGATGCCGGAGGTCGTCGTCGGCATCATGTGGCGACTTGTCTACAACGCGGACGCCGGTGTCCTCAACGAGACCCTGCGCGACCTGGGCCTGGGCGACGGTCGCGACTGGCTCAGCGGCCTCGGGACCGCGCTGCCCGCCGTCATAGTCGTCGGCGTCTGGGCAGGGATGCCGCAGACGACGGTCGCCCTGCTCGCCGGGCTGCAGAACACCCCGCGCGAACTGCACGAGGCGGCGGCGATGGACGGCGCCGGCGCCTGGCGCCGCTTCCGGACGGTCACCTGGCCCGCGCTCAGACCGATCGCGCTCGCCATCACCGCCCTCAACCTCATCTGGAACTTCAACTCCTTCGCCCTGGTCTACGTCCTGACCAACGGCGGCCCCGGCGGACGTACCCGACTGCCGATGCTCTTCGCCTACGAAGAGGCCTTCCGCTACGGCCAGTTCGGCTACGCGGCGGCGATGGGCTGTGTGATGGTCGCGCTGATCTCCGTTCTGCTCGCCGTGTTCCTCGTCGGCCGGCTGCGGGGAGGCGAGGAGAGGTGAGGACGAGCACCAGCGCCCGCGTCGGCCAGTACGCGGCCCTCCTCGCGTATCTCGCCTTCCTCGCCCTCCCGTTCCTCTGGCTCCTGTCCACCGCCTTCAAGTCCCCGCGAGAACTGGGCAGTCTGCACCCCCGCTGGATCCCGGAGCACCCCACCCTCGACAACTTCCGCCAGGCCTTCGACGAACAGCCCCTGCTGCACGCTGCGTTGAACTCCCTGCTCGCGGCGGTCTCGGCCGCGCTGATCGCCGTACTGATCGCGACCCCGATGGCGTACGTCATCGCCAGGCACCGCACGCTGCTCGGACGGGCGGCGACCGGGTGGGTGGTGGTCAGTCAGGCGTTCCCGTTCGTGCTGGTGATCATCCCGCTGTTCCTGGTGCTGAAGAACCTGCGGCTGATCGACTCCGTCTTCGGACTGGTGATGGTGTACGTGGTGTGGTCGCTGCCGTTCGCGCTGTGGATGCTCGTGGGGTATGTACGGGCCGTGCCCGCCGAGTTGGAGGAGGCGGCGGCCGTCGACGGCGCCGGACGTCTGCGCACCCTCGTCTCCGTCACGGCGCCGTTGCTCGCGCCGGGGATCGTGGCCACGGCACTGTTCGCGTTCATCACGGCCTGGAACGAGTTCTTCTTCGCGCTCGTACTCCTCAAGACCCCGGAGAAGCAGACCCTGCCGGTCGTCCTCACGCACTTCATCGGCGCGGAGGGCGTGGCGGACCTCGGCCCGCTGGCCGCCGCCGCGTTCCTGGCGACGCTGCCCTCGCTGGTCGTTTTCGCGATCATCCAGCGCCGGATCACGGGCGGTATGACGGCCGGGGCGGTGAAGGCCTGATGCGCGCGCGATGGCTCCTCGTCGTCCTCGGCCTGCTGCTCGCCGGTTGCACCGGCGGCGGTGACACTGCCACGGACGGCACGATCACCCTCCGCTTCCAGTCCCTCGCCTGGCAGGACGAGTCCGTCGCCGCCAACAAGGCGCTGGTGAAGGAGTGGAACGCGACCCATCCGGACGTCAAGGTCGACTACGTACAAGGGAGTTGGGACAGCGTCCACGACCAGCTGCTCACCTCCTTCGAGGGCGGCGAGGCCCCCGACATCATCCACGACGCCTCGGACGACCTCGCGGACTTCGCGTACGGCGGCTACCTCGCCGATCTGCGTGAACTGCTGCCCGGGCGGCTCAAGTCCGACATCCCGCAGCGCAGTTGGGACACGACGACCTTCGGGGACGGGGTGTACGGCGTGCCGTTCCTCCAGGAGCCGCGCGTGCTGATCGCCAACGCCAAGTGGCTGAGGGAAGCGGGCGTACGGATCCCGACGCCCGAACAGCCGTGGAGCTGGGCTGAGTTCAGGCGGATCACCCGACAACTCGGCGACGGCGACGGCAAGTACGGTGTCGCCTGGCCGCTCAAGGAGCCCGTCTCCGCCACCCTCAACCTGTCACTGTCGGCGGGCGGGCAGCTCTTCCACCGGGGCGCCGACGGTAAGGTGACGATCCGGTTCGAGGCGGCGGACCAGACCGTGCCGCGCACCATCCACGACCAGGCCAACACCGACCACAGTGCCTCGCCGACCACCCTCGGCAGCGGCGGCTCCGACACCCTGCCCGGGTTCTTCGGCGGACGGTACGCGATGGTCCCGCTCGGCTTCTCCTACCGGCAGCAGATCGCGCAGCAGGCACCGAAGGGCTTCGAGTGGCAGGTGCTGCCCGCACCGGCGGGCGCCGACGGGCTCACCCAAGGAGTCAGCCCGCAGACCCTCTCCATCGCCGAGGACAGCGGGCACCCGCGCGAGGCAGCCGAGTTCATCGACTTCATGCTGCGCCCCGAGAACATGGTCCGCCTCGCCCTGGGCGACTGGATGCTCCCCACGGGCACCGAGGCCCTGAAGTCCCCGTCCCTGCGGACACCGAAGGACGGCTGGGCCACCGGCACCGCCCTCGCCGGCCACCTCCGCTCGGCCCCCGCCCAGTCCGTACGGGGCTACCCGGAGTGGAAGGACAAGGTCGCGACGCCCGCGTTCCAGGAGTACTACAGCGGGGCGATCGACCTCGCCGAACTGCGGAAACGGCTGGAGAAGGACGGGAATCTGGTGCTGGCGCGCTATCAGCGGTGAGTGGCCATGGCGGGGACTTCTAATCAAGTTGCACGAGACGTATCGTCTCGCTTACGGTCGAGAACATGACCACCTCCCGCATGACCACCTTCCGCGCGACCGGCACCCGCACGACCCCCGCCCACATCGCCATGTTCTCCATCGCCGCCCACGGCCACGTGAACCCCAGCATCGAGGTGATCCGCGAGCTGGTGGCCCGAGGGCACCGCGTCACGTACGCGATCCCGCCTGCCTTCGCCGACAAGGTGGCCGAGACGGGAGCCAGGCCCGTGCCCTACACATCGACGCTGCCGGGCCCCGACGACGACCCGGCGGCCTGGGGCACCACCCTCCTCGACAACGTCGAACCCTTCCTCGCCGACGCCATCCAGGCGTTGCCGCAGCTCATCGAGGCATACGAGGGAGGCAAGGGGGATACACCCGACCTCGTCCTGCACGACATCACCTCCTACCCGGCCCGCGTCCTCGCCCACCGCTGGAGCGTGGCCGCCATCTCCCTCTCGCCGAACCTCGTCGCCTGGGACGGGTACGAGGAGGAGGTCGCCGAGCCGATGTGGGCGGAGCCCCGGCAGACCGAGCGCGGCCAGGCCTATTACGCGCGCTTCGAGGGCTGGCTGAAGGAGAACGGGATCACCCAGCACCCCGACCCCTTCGCCGGCCGCCCCGCCCGCTCCCTCGTCCTGATCCCCAAGGTGCTGCAGCCCAACGCCGACCGCGTCGACGAGCACGTCCACACCTTCGTCGGCGCCTGTCAGGGCGACCGGTCCGCGCAGGGGGACTGGCAGCGGCCTGCCGACGCCGAGAAAGTCGTCCTCGTGTCGCTCGGGTCGGCCTTCACCAAGCAGCCGGAGTTCTACCGGGAGTGCGTGCGGGCCTTCGGCGACCTGCCGGGGTGGCACCTCGTCCTCCAGGTCGGCAGGCATGTCGACGCGGACGAGCTGGGCCCCGTACCGGCCAATGTCGAAGTGCGGTCCTGGGTACCGCAGTTGGCGGTCCTGCGGCAGGCCGACCTGTTCGTCACGCATGCCGGAGCCGGCGGCAGTCAGGAGGGGCTGGCCACCGCCACGCCGATGATCGCCGTACCGCAGGCGGTCGACCAGTTCGGCAACGCCGACATGCTGCAGGGGCTTGGAGTCGCCCGGCATCTGCCGATGGAGGAGGCGACCGCCCAGGCGCTGCGCGCGGCAGCCCTCGCCCTTGTGGACGATCCCGAAGTCGCCAGGCGGCTCAAGGAAGTTCAGGCTGGAATGGCGAGGGAGGGCGGCACCCGGCGGGCCGCCGACCTGATCGAGGCCGAGCTGTCCGGCGTATGACGTGAAGAGGGCCCGTTGGCTCCCCGGTGACCAACGGGCCCTCTCTGGAAGGGAACTGGCGATAGATCAGACGCTGATCCGCTCGCCGCCCTCCACCCTCGGCGTGACCGCCTCGGGAGACTCGTCGTGCGTCAGGTCGGGCAGCCGGTTGAGCCACTTCGGGAAGTACCAGTTGCGCTCGCCGAGCAGTGCCATCACCGCGGGCAGCAGCACACCCCGGATGATCGTCGCGTCGATGAGCACCGCGGCCGCGAGGCCCACGCCCATCTGCTTCATGGACTGCATCGACAGCGTCCCGAAGATCGCGAACACGGCCACCATGATGACGGCGGCGCTGGTGACGACCCCGGCCGTGGTGACCACGCCGTGCTGGATCGCGTCCTTCGTCGTACGGCCCCGCAGCCGCGCCTCGCGGATACGGGAGACGACGAACACGTGGTAGTCCATCGACAGGCCGAACAGGATCACGAAGAGGAACAGCGGCAGCCAGGTGATGATGGCGCCCACGCCCTCCGCGCCCACCAGCCCCGCGCCCCAGCCGTGCTGGAAGACGGCGACCAGGATGCCGTAAGCCGCCCCGACCGAGAGGAGGTTGAGCACGATCGAGGTGATCGCGATCGTCAGGGAGCGGAACGACAGGAGCATCAGCAGGAAGGCGAAAACGACGACGAAGGCGAAGACCGGGGCGACCGCGCCGGCCAGCTGGTCGTTGAAGTCCTTCGAGCCTGCGACCTGCCCGGTGATCGGCGCCTGGACGCCGTCGACCTTGCCGAGTGTGGCCGGGCGTACCTCGTCGCGCAGCTTGTCCAGGCTCTCGCCGGCCTTGTCCAGGTCGGAGCCGCCGACCAGCGGGACGTACACGAAGGCGATGTTCTCGGCGTCGTGCAGCTTGATGTCCACCGGGCCGCGCGAGGCACCCGAACTGATCGCCTGCGCACGGAAGTCGGCGAGCGCGGACTTCACGTCGGCCGCGTTGATGTCCTTCGCCTTGACGATCACCTCGGCGGGGTCGGAGCCGCCGGGGAACGCGTCGTTGACGCGGTTGTAGGTGCCGACGATCGGCAGCGAGTCGCCGAACTCCTGGTCCAGGGTGAGGTTCTGGGTCTTCATGCCGAGCGCGGGCGCGGTGATGGCGAGCAGCGCACCGGCCGCGACCACCAGCGCGATGGCGGGCCTGGCGAGGACGACCTTCAACACGGCCGTCCAGAACCGGCTCTCCCCGCCACCCTTGCCGTTCCCGTTCTTGCGCCGCTTGTCCGGGTGCAGGAACGGGATCCGGCCCTTCTCGACCCGCCCGCCGAGCAGCGACAGCAGCGCCGGAAGGACCGTCACCGAACCGACCATGGCGACCGCCACGACCATCAGGGAGGCCAGGCCCATCGCCTCGAACGTGGCGAGCCCGGTGAACAGCATGCCCGCCATCGCCACGCACACCGTGACACCGGAGACGATGATCGCGCGGCCACTGGTCGCCGCGGCGATCTGCAGCGCGACCTCCGGCGTACGGCCCGCGGCCCGCTCCTCGCGCTCCCGGCGCAGATAGAACAGGCAGTAGTCGACACCGACCGCGAGACCGACGAGCAGCATCACGGAGCTGGCCGTGTCGTCCATCGGCTGGAGATGGCTGACGAGGCCCATCAGGCCCATCGTCGCGACGATCGCGGTGATCGCCAGCGCCACCGGCAGCAGCGCCGCGACCACCGCGCCGAACGCGATCAGCAGAATGCCGAGGGCCACCGGCACGGCGGAGTACTCGGCCTTCTTGAAGTCGTCACCGAAGGCGTCGTCGAACGTCTTGTTCATACTGGCGCCGCCGATCTCCTCGATCCGCAGCTCCGAGTGGTCCTTCTGGACGTCCGCGACGGCGTTCAGCACCGGCTCGACCCGCTCGCCCGCCGTCTCGGCGTCGCCCCGCATGTCGAACTGGACGAGCGCGCTGCGTCCGTCCTTCGAGAGGGTGTCCGTGTCGTACGGCGACTGCACGTCCGTGACCCGGCCGGTCCCGTCGACCGCCTTCATGACGTCGGCGACGGCGGCCCGGAACGCGGGGTCCGTGGCGTTGAGGCTCCCGTCCTTCGCCTGGATGAGGACGGTCTCACTGGACGGTTCGTCGATCCCGGCATCCTCGACGATCTTGGCAGCCGTGTGGGTCTCGCCCCCCAGCTGGTCGCTCTCCTTGACCTCGACACTGCCCGCCGCCGAGCCGAGCCCCATCGCCAGGACGACGAACAGCACCCAGATCCCGACGGCCGCCCAGCGATGCTTGGCGCTCCAGCCGCCGGCCCGGGCGGCTATGCCCCGCACCCGCGTTTCTCCGTTCCCCATGACGGGCTTGCCCCCTCGTAAGCGGCGACAGCCCCCTGCCATCACCTTTAGTTCGAAGGTATGGGCCGGATAAGAGCGTCTCGTCGTGCTCCCCGGTGAGGTGCGGCCGACGAAAGTCCTCCCGTCGGATGCCGGTGTCTCCCCACTGGGTAGGACACCGGTCCCCTACATGTAAAAGACGATCTCGGGGTGGTTCGTCAGGGGCGACTGTCAGTGGGCCGCCCTATGGTGAGCGGATGACGACAGGTGAGCAGGCGACGAAGACCTACGCGGCGCTGCTGCGCGGCATCAACGTGGGCGGCAACAAGAAGGTCCCCATGGCCGAGCTGCGCACCCTCCTGGAGGGCCTCGGATACGACGGCGTGGGCACCTACCTCCAGAGCGGCAACGCCGTGTTCGCCGCCGGTCACGGGGACGAGGAGTCCCTCGCCGGGGAGATCTCGCGGGCCATCGAGAAGCACTTCGGATTCACCGTCGACGTGATCGTGCGCGACCACGCCCACCTCCGCGCGATCAGGGACAACTGCCCTTTCCCCGCAGCAGAGTTGGAGGCCAAGCAACTCCACGTCACCTACTTCTCCACCCCCGTCGACGAGACCCGCTTCGCGGAGATCGACCAACCCGCCCACCTCCCCGAGGAGTTCCGCCTCGGCGACCGCGCCCTGTACCTGTACGCCCCCGACGGCCTCGGCCGCTCCAAGCTCGCCGAGCAGCTCGCCAAACCCCGGTTCCTGAAGGGCCTGATCGCGACCACCCGCAACTGGAACACGGTGGTCAAGCTGGTGGAACTGACCGAGGGCGACTGACCTGGGTTCCCTGCTGGCAAGCTGATCGGTATGCGCTACATCATCATCGGGACAGGAGCGGTCGGCGGCGCCATCGGCGGGCGGCTGGCCGGGGCGGGGCACGAGGTGGTCCTCGTCGCCCGGGGCACGCAGTACGAGGCGCTGCGCGCGCACGGGCTGCGCCTGGTGACCCCGGACGGGCAGCACACGTACCGCCTGCCGACCGTCGACGGACCCGCCGGACTCGGGGAGTTGCGCGCCGACGACGTACTCGTCCTCGCCGTGAAGACGCAGGACAGCGAAGGCGCCCTGGCGGCCTGGGGACCGGTGCCCGTCGCGGGTGGCGGTACGGCGGCCGAGCGGCTGCCGCTGCTCTGCGCACAGAACGGCGTGGAGGGCCCGCGCCTCGCGCTGCGCCGCTTCCGGCACGTCTACGGGGTCTGCGTCTGGCTGCCCGCGACCTACGTGGAACCCGGGGTCGTCTCCGCCGCCGGCGCGCCGCTCACCGGCATCCTCCACCTCGGCCGCTACCCGCACGGCACGGACGACACCCTCCGCCGGATCGCCGCCGACCTGGAGAAGACGACGTTCGAGGCACCCGTCGTCCCGGACGTCACACGGTGGCTGTACGCCAAGCTGCTCACCAACCTCGGCAACGCCATCCAGGCGCTCAGCGGCGCCGCGGACAGCGAGGAGAGCGAACGGCTGCGCCAACGGGTGTACGCCGAGGGCGAGTCGGTGCTCGCGGCGGCCGGGATCCCGTACACGAGCGCCGAGGAGGAGAAGGCGAGGCGGGGCGACAGGATCACCCTGCGACCGCTCCCCGGCGTCGAGCCCGGCGGCGGCTCCACCTGGCAGTCCCTGGCCCGGGGCACCGGCACGATCGAGACGGACTATCTCAACGGCGAGATCGTGTTCCTGGGCCGGCTGCACGGCGTACCGACCCCGCTGAACGAGCTGCTGCAACGGCTGGCCGACACCTTCGCCAGGGAACGGCGGCCGGCGGGTTCGCTGCCGTCGGCGGAACTCGTACGGCTGGCGGACGAGGCCGTCGCGTCTGTGCAAGAGCCCGCGGCCGGTCGTCCCTAGCGCGAGACCGGGCGGCGACGACCGGGGGAGGGGCCACCCCGACCCAGCTCCAACCCCGTTGTCGTACCCCACCCCTAAGCTCCACGCCATGACTGCCCAGAACCCCGTCTCCGCCGACGCACCCGACGCCCATCCCCTGGTCGGCGAACTGCGCGGCCTGCTCGCCACCGCCACCCCCGCACGCGCGCGCAAGGCGATATGTGAACTGCTCACCGTTCACGACGACGGGGCCGCCCTCGACCTCGCCGCCCGCTTCGCGCCCACCGCCGCCTACTCCGGCGACCTGCTGCTGCGCGAACTGCCCCGCGCCGCCGACCCGGACCGCTTCTGCGAACTCCTCCTCGCGCCCGCTCTCGCCCGTGAGGGCCGCACCGAGTTACGGCTGCGCCGGATCACGTCGCTGCGCGGCCTGCGCCATCTGACCATGCTCCGCACACTCCACCTGGACCGGTGCAAGGAGGTCACCGACCTCGGCGACCTCGCCGCGCTCACCGGCCTGACCGACCTCGACCTCAACGGCTGCGCCGGGATATCCGACCTGGCCCCGCTGAGCACCCTGACCGCGCTCGCCCGGCTCAATCTGCACCGTTGCCGTCAGGTCACCGACATCCGCCCGCTGCTCACCCTGGGCGGTCTGCGCGAGCTGGACCTCAGCATGACCAAGGTGCGTGACGTCACCGGCCTGCCCGCGGCGCTTCCGGACCTGCGCACCCTCACCATGCGCGGCTGCCGTTCCTTCCGCGAGGCCGGCCAGCTCGCCGGACTGACCCGGCTGACCACGCTCGACCTCGGCTGGACCGGGCTGCGCAGCCTTCGGGGCCTCACGACGTTGCCCGCCCTCACCGAACTCGACCTCAGCAGCTGTGCCTCGTTGACCACCCTGGAGGGCATTCGCGCGCTGAACGGGCTGACCGAGCTGCGGATCACCGACTGCCGCAAGCTGGCCACCCTCACCGGCCTGGGAGCCCACCCGGGCCTTTCCGAACTGACGGTGGACGGCTGCTCCGCCCTGCGCGACGTACGCGGCCTGGGCGCACTGACCGGCCTCACCTATGTCTGCGTCAAGGACTGCGAACAACTCACCACCCTCGAAGGGCTGCAGGGCTCACCCATCGAGCGGTTCCGCGCGGAGCGCTGCCCGGACCTGGCCGACTTCTCCGCCCTGGAGCACGTCCCCGGGCTCCGTGAACTCGACGCGCTCGATCTGGACGCGCTCACCGACCTCTCACAGTTGCCCGCCATGTCCCTGATGGACCACATGCGGATCATCGAGTGCCCGTCCCTGCGCACCTTGGACGGCATCCGTGCCTACCCCTCGCTGCGCAGGCTGACGGTCTGGCGCTGCCACGCTGTGAAGTCGGTGCACGGCATCGGGCATCTGCCTGCCCTGAGCGAGCTGGAACTGTGGGAAATGCCCCTGGTCACGACACTGGGGGAGCAGGGCGGGCTGCCGGACGCCGATCAGCTGACACTGAACGGCTTTCCGCTGCTGACCGACATCGACGCGCTCGCCGGATCGCACAACTCCCGGATGGAGCTGCTGAGCCTGCCCCTGCTGGGGAGCCTGGCGTCCCTGGAGGCGAAGCCCGAGTTGAAGAGGCTGAGGCTGTTCGGCTGCCCTCAGGTGACGGATCTGCCCGCCCAACTGACCCACCTGGAGGCGACCGCACTCTCCTGGCCGGACCTCGCCCCTCTGAAGCGGCTCACCGCCCTGACCACGGTGGACCTGCGGCAGAGCTACCTGACCGACATCGGCGGGATCGGCGCTTTCCCGGAACTGGAGCGGCTCGGCCTCCTGGGCTGCGACCGGCTGGAGGACTGGACGCCCCTGCTGGAGATGCCCCGGCTGCGGGAGCTGCAACTGACGCAGGACCACGGATACGAGCGGCCGTTCACCCCCGTGCTCCAGCAACTGCTGGCGAACGGAGTGACCCGGGTGCCCTGGCACGTGCGCTGGTGAGACGAGGGCGCACTTCGCCCGCTCGCCCGATCGTCCGCTCGGCCTACGCGCTCACCGCGGCCCGCCCCGCCAACGGTATCCGCACCGCCGCCTCCGCGTACCGGCGCAGCAGCAGCCGGGCCACCTCGGGCGCCGGTCCCAGGACGTCCGCGAGTACGTCCGCCCGCTCCGCGCCCCGCGCGATGCGGTCCGGGAGGAAACCGGGGGCGAGGACATAAGGCGCTACGGCGACGCGCTCGCAGCCCAGCTCCCGCAGTTCCCGTACCGCGTCCTCGGTGCGGGGGAGTGCGGCGGAGGCGAACGCAGGCCGCACGGCGCACCAACCGGTGTGCCGCCACTCCCGCGCGATTTCTGCGATCACTGCGATCGCCTCCGGGTCGGTGGACCCCGCCGAGGCCAGCACGACCCCGGTCGAGGACTTGTCGGCGGGCGTCAACCCCGCCTCGTACAGCCGCCGTTCGAGAGCGGACATCAGCAGCGGCGACGGGCCGAGCACCTGCGCCTGACGGATTCGCAACCCGCGCGGCGCGTCCCGCAGGACCGCCGGGATGTCCGCCTTCGCGTGGAAGGCGCGGGTCAGGAGGAGGGGGAGGGCCACGACATCTCGTACGCCCTCCGCCGCCAGGGACTCCAACACCCCTTGTGCGGACGGGATGTTGAAGTCCAGGAAGCCGGTCTCCACGCGCAGCCCCGGCCGCAGCGACCGTACGCGCCGTACGAGGGCGTGCACGGTCGCAGCGTGCCGCGGGTCGCGGCTGCCGTGGGCGATGACGAGGAGGACCGGCTTGTCGTACATATGGCTCAGCTCTTCACCAGGAGGCCGCGGCTGCGGAGCACCCGCCGTTCCAGCGGGCTGAAGAACAGCAGGTCGACGGCGATACCGACGAACAGGATCAGGAAGATCGCCTCGAAGATCATCGGCATGGAGCTGGCGTTGCGGCCGTTCTCCAGCAGCGCGCCGAGACCGATGCCCAGGTCGGGCGAGGAGGCGATGATCTCCGCGGCCATCAGTGAGCGCCAGGAGAACGCCCAGCCCTGCTTCAGACCGGCCAGATAGCCCGGCAGCGAGGCCGGCAGGACGATGTGCCAGGCGCCCTTCCAGCCGGTCGCGCCCATCGTGCGGCCCGCCCGCAGGAACAGCGGCGGCACCTGGTCGATACCGGAGACCAGGCCGTTGGCGATGGACGGGACCGCGCCGAGCAGGATCACCGCGTACATCATCGAGTTGTTCAGGCCCAGCCACAGCACGGCGGGCGGCACCCACGCCACCGACGGCAGCGACTGGAGGCCCGACAGGACCGGTCCGATCGCCGCGCGGATGAACTTCACCCGGGCCACCACCAGGCCCAGCGGGGTGCCGATCGCCAGGGCCAGCAGGAAGCCGAGCAGACCGCGCTCGACACTGGTCCAGATGTAGCCGAGAAGCTTGCCCTCCAGCCAGGCGTCCTTGAACTCGGCCGCCACATCGCCGGGCGAGGGCAGCTTGGTCGGGTCGGTGACGACGTTGAAGGTGATCAGCGACTGCCAGACCAGCAGCACCACGCCGGTCGCGATGAGCGGCGGGAGGATCTTGGCGCGGAAGGTCACCGAGAAGGGCGTGCGCGTGGTGGCCACGTTCTCCAGGGCGTCCAGACCGGCCTCCAGGCCGGCGGTCTGGAGGTTGCCGTCGGACCGGTCCTGACGCGTGTCCGTCAGGCCCGACTTCGTGTCACTGCTGGCCATGACGGCGGATCTCCCCACGCAGTTGTTCGGTGATCTCAATGGACAGTTCGGCCACGGGGGCGTCCTCGATACGGCGTGGCTGCGGGATCTCGACCGTCCACTCGCGCGCGATCCGGCCCGGCCGGGACGACAGCAGGACGACCCGCTGCGCGAGCCGCACCGCCTCCCGCACGTTGTGCGTGACGAACAGGACGGAGACGCCCGTCTCCGCCCAGATCCGGGTCAGCTCGTCGTGCAGCACGTCACGCGTGATCGCGTCGAGCGCCGCGAACGGCTCGTCCATCAGCAGCAGCCGGCTCTCCTGGGCGAGCGCCCGGGCCAGCGCGACCCGCTGGCGCATTCCGCCGGACAGCTCGTGCACCCGCTTGTCGTACGAGCCCTGCAGCCGGACGAGCGCGAGCAGCTCCTCGGCGCGGCCGCGCCGGTCGTTCTTCGGAACTCCCCCCAGTTTCAGGGCGAGTTCGATGTTCTTTCCCGCGGTCAGCCACGGGAACAGGGCGTGCTCCTGGAACATCAGGGCAGGGCGCCCGTCGGTCCTGATGCTGCCCGCGCTCGGGTTGTCGAGACCCGCGACGAGGTTGAGCAGCGTGGACTTGCCACAGCCCGAGGCCCCCAGGAGGGTGACGAACTCACCCGGTGCGACATCGAGCGTGATGTCGTCGAGGACGAGCTGCTGCCCGGCGGGCCCGGCGAAGGACTTCGAGACGTGCTCGATGCGGGCGGCGTACTCGACCGACTCGGCCGGTCCGGCCTTGGCGATAGCGGTGGCCATGGTCGTCACCTCCTGGGGACTTGAGGGATCGGTGCTTACTTGACGCCGAGACCGGCGTCGTCGACCGTGCTCTCACCCGCGGCCTTGAGGACCGTGTTCAGGGGCGTGAGGTCGTAGATGCCCGTCAGCAGCGGGTCCTCCAGCAGACCGGCCTTCACCGCGTGCTCCGCCTCGGTGTTGAGGGTGGAGGCCAGCGGGTCGTTGGTGAACTGGATGGACTTCCACGCCGGGTCCAGGACCGCGGCCGGCAGCTCCTTGCCCGAGTCGATGCCCAGCTGCTTGTTCGCCGCGGTCTTCGCCGCGTCGGAGTTGGCGTTGATCCACTTGTTGGTCTCGACGGAGGCCTTCAGGACCGCCTCGACGGCCTTCGGGTGCTCCTTGAGGAACTTCTGCGACACGATGATGTTCGTGATCACGAACTTCTTGTCCGGCCACAGGTCCGCCTCGTCGAGCAGCACCTTCGCACCCTCGGCGACCAGCTTGGACGCGGTCGGCTCCGGCACCCAGGCGCCGTCGATGGAGCCGGACTTGTAGGCGTCCGGGGTGACCTTGTTGTCGGTGCGGACGACCGACACGTCGCCCTTGCCGCTCTCCGCGTCGACCTTCCAGCCCTGGTCGGCGATCCAGTTGAGGAACGCCACGTCCTGCGTGTTGCCCAGCTGCGGGGTGGCGATCTTCTTGCCCTTGACGTCCTTCAAGGTCTTGATCTTGTCCGGGTTGACCACGAGCTTCACACCGCCGGATGCCGACCCGCCGATGATCCGCAGGTTGGTGCCCTTGGACTTGGTGAAGCCGTTGATCGCCGGGGAGGGGCCGATCCAGCCGATGTCGATGGAGCCCGAGTTGAGGGCCTCGATCTCGGACGGGCCGGCGTTGAAGACCTGGTACTTCGCCTCAGTGGCGCCCAGCGCCTTCTGGAAGAAGCCCTTCTGGTTACCGACCAGCGCGGTGGCATGGGTCAGGTTCCCGAAGTAACCGATCTTGACGGAGTCGAGCCCGTCGATCTTCTGAGCCCCGGCGGCGACCTTGGCGGTGCCCTCGTCCTTCGACTCGGAGCCGTAGCCGCAGGCGGCGAGGGTGAGAAGGGGGAGTGCGGCTATGACCGCGAAGGTGCGGCGAAGAGCGGATTTTGCAGGCACGGGAGGTGTTCCTCTCGGAGGCCCGGCGGTCACGGTCTCTCAGGTCGTGGCCGGGAGGTCGGCAGGTCTTCGTTTTCGCAGGTGGCGGGGGGTGTGGGCGCGCAAGCAGTGCGCGTACGTCAGCACGCACATCGCGCGACTCCGCCCTGCCCGCTGCCGAGGGCGCCGCTGCCGACGCGGCCGCCCTCCTTCGCGAACGTGGAGTAGTAATCCATGACGTTCATGTCAGAAGTCCCACCCGTCGTCCTCGGCCGCGTCCTTGACGGGCTCCGGGGACGCGAACGACTCGCCGACCATGCCCGCGGTGAGCGTGGTGCCGTCGTTCGGGTCGATCAGGATGAACGATCCGGTGCGCCGCGAGTCGGCGTACGAGTCGACGGGCAGGGGCTCCGCGGTGCGGATCTTCACCCGGCCGATGTCGTTGGCGACGAGCTGTCCCGGATGCGGGTGCAGGGACAGATCGTCGAGCGTGAGGCGGGACGGGATGTCCTTGACGATCGCCTTGACCGTACGGGTGCCGTGCTTGAGGAGCACCCGGTGGCCGACCGTCAGCGGCGCGTCGGCGACATGGCAGACCGTCGCCTCGACGTCCTGTGTGGTCGGCGGCGCGTCCTTGCTGGGCACGATCAGGTCGCCGCGCGAGATGTCGATGTCGTCCTCCAGGAGGACGGTCACCGACTGCGTGGTCCAGGCGATGTCGACCGGCTCGCCGAGCAGGTCGATACCGGCGATCCTCGACGCGTGGCCGGACGGCAGGACCGTCACGGACTCGCCGACGCGGAACGAACCGGCGGCGATCTGGCCCGCGTACCCCCGGTAGTCCGGGTGCTCGGCGGTCTGCGGCCGGATCACGTACTGCACGGGGAGACGGGCGTGGCAGTGGCTCAGGTCGTGGGCGACCGGGACCGACTCCAGGTGCTCCAGGAAGGTCGGCCCGCCGTACCAGTCCATGTTCGCCGACGGGTCCACCACGTTGTCGCCGGCCAGCGCCGAGATCGGGATCGCGGTGATCTCGGGGACGCCCAGTTCGAGTGCGTACGCCGTGAACTCCTCGGCGATGGCCGCGAAGACCGTCTCCTGGTAGTCGACCAGGTCCATCTTGTTGACCGCGAGGACCACGTGCGGGACCCGCAGCAGCGCCGCGAGGGCCGCGTGCCGTCGGGTCTGCTCGACCACGCCGTTGCGGGCGTCGATCAGGATCACCGTCAGCTCGGCCGTGGAGGCACCCGTCACCATGTTGCGGGTGTACTGCACGTGGCCGGGCGTGTCGGCGAGGATGAACCGGCGCTTCGGTGTGGCGAAGTAGCGGTAGGCCACGTCGATCGTGATGCCCTGCTCGCGCTCGGCGCGCAGGCCGTCGGTGAGCAGCGCGAGGTCAGGGGCTTCCTGCCCCCGCGAAGCCGACGCGCGCTCCACGGCCTCCAGCTGGTCGGTGAGGATCGACTTGGAGTCGTGCAGCAGTCGGCCCACGAGGGTGGACTTGCCGTCGTCGACGGAACCGGCGGTGGCGAACCGCAGGAGCGTGGTCTCGGTGAGTTCCGTGGTCGTGCTCATGGCTAGAAGTACCCCTCGCGCTTGCGGTCTTCCATCGCGGCCTCGGACATCTTGTCGTCGGCGCGGGTGGCACCCCGCTCGGTGAGCCGGGAGGCGGCGATCTCGGTGATGACGTCGGCCAGCGTCACCGCGTCGGAGTCGACGGCACCCGTGCAGGACATGTCGCCGACCGTGCGGTAGCGCACCTGCCGCTTCTCGACGGTCTCGTCGGCCTTGGGGCCGCCCCACTCGCCGGCGGTCAGCCACATCCCGGCCCGCTGGAACACCTCACGCTCGTGCGCGAAGTAGATGTCCGGCAGCTCGATGCCCTCACGGGCGATGTACTGCCAGACGTCCAGCTCGGTCCAGTTGGAGAGGGGGAACACGCGTACGTGCTCGCCGGGCGCGTGCCGTCCGTTGTACAGGTTCCACAGCTCGGGGCGCTGGCGACGCGGGTCCCACTGCGAGAACTCGTCCCGCAGCGAGAAGACGCGCTCCTTGGCCCGGGCCTTCTCCTCGTCGCGCCGACCGCCACCGAAGACCGCGTCGAACTTCTCGGCCTGGATCTTCTCGGTCAGCGGAAGCGTCTGCAGCGGGTTGCGGGTCCCGTCCGGACGCTCCTTCAGCACACCCCGGTCGATGTACTCCTGCACGGACGCGACATGCAGCCGCAGCCCGTGCCGCTCGACCGTACGGTCCCGGTACTCAAGGACCTCGGGGAAGTTGTGCCCGGTGTCCACGTGCAGCAGCGTGAAGGGGATCGCCGCGGGGGCGAACGCCTTCAGCGCCAGGTGCAGCATGACGATCGAGTCCTTGCCGCCGGAGAAGAGGATCACCGGCCGCTCGAACTCACCCGCCACCTCACGGAAGATGTGCACGGCCTCGGACTCGAGGGCGTCCAGGTGGGAGAGGGCGTACGGGGCGCCCGTACCCTCCGCCGGCTTGGCAACGGTCGTCGTCATGCCAGTCCCCTCTCGGTGAGCAGCGCGTGGAGCGCGGCCGCGGACTCCTGGACGGTCTGGTCCTGCGACTCGATCCGCAGATCGGGCGTCTCGGGTGCCTCGTACGGGTCGTCGACCCCCGTGAGCCCGGTCAGCTCGCCCGCGGCCTGCTTGGCGTACAGACCCTTCACATCGCGTACGGAGCACACCTCGACCGGGGTCGCCACATGCACCTCGAGGTACGCGGCGCCGCTCTCCTGGTGCCGCTTGCGCACCGCCTCGCGGCTGTCCGCGTACGGCGCGATCACCGGGACCAGCGCCTTGACGCCGTTACGGGCGAGCAGCTCGGCGAGGAAGCCGATGCGCTGCACGTTCGTGTGCCGGTCCTCGCGGCTGAAGCCGAGGCCCGCCGAGATGAACTCACGGATCTCGTCGCCGTCGAGCACCTCGACGAGGTGGCCCTCCTCGCGCAGCCGGCCGGCCAGCTCGTACGCGATGGTGGTCTTGCCGGCGCTCGGCAGACCCGTGAACCATACGGTGGCTCCGGTCGTCACTGGTATCTCCTGGTCCTCGGGGGTCGCGGTCTCGGTCTGGGTCTGGGTCATCAGCCGTGCAGCCCGCACTCGGTCTTGCCGCGGCCCGCCCAGCGGCCGGCGCGCGCGTCCTCGCCCTCCAGCACCCGGCGGGTGCAGGGCGCGCAGCCGACGGAGGCGTAGCCGTCCATCAGCAGCGGGTTGGTGAGTACGCCGTGTTCGGCGACGTACGCGTCCACGTCGTCCTGCGTCCAGCGGGCGATCGGGGAGATCTTGACCTTCTGCCGCTTCTCGTCCCAGCCGACGACCGGGGTGTTCGCCCGGGTCGGGGACTCGTCGCGGCGCAGGCCGGTCGCCCAGGCCGCGTACCCCTTGAGGCCCCGCTCCAGGGGCTCGACCTTGCGCAGCTTGCAGCACAGGTCGGGGTCGCGGTCGTGCAGCTTGGGGCCGTACTCGGCGTCCTGCTCGGCGACCGTCTGGACGGGGGTGAGGGTGAGGACGCGGACGTCCATCACGGCCTCGACCGCGTCACGGGTGCCGATGGTCTCGGGGAAGTGGTAGCCGGTGTCGAGGAACACGACGTCGACACCGGGCTTCGCGCGGGAGGCGAGGTGGGCGACCACCGCGTCCTCCATCGAGGAGGTCACGCAGAAGCGGTTGCCGAAGGTGGCGGTGGCCCACTGGAGGATCTCCAGCGCGGAGGCGTCCTCCAGGTCACGGCCAGCCTGCTCGGCGAGTGCCTTCAAGTCGTCGGTCGTACGGTCTTCCTGAACGGTGGTCATATCTCGTCCCCTCCCGTTTCCTTGTGCTGAAGTCCGCGGGCGAGCAGCCCGAGGAACTTCAACTGGAAGGCTCGATTGCACGCTCCGCATTCCCAGGCGCCATGGCCCTGCTCGTTCGGACGCAGATCCTCGTCGCCGCAGTAGGGGCAGTAGAAGGGGGCGGCGCGCTCGCTCATGAGAGTGACTCCTCGGAGGCACGGGTTGCCCAGGCGGCGAAGCGCTCGCCGTCCTCGCGCTCCGCCTGGAAGTTCTTCAGCACGCGCTCGACATAGTCCGGCAGCTCCTCCGAAGTCACCTTCAGACCACGGACCTTGCGGCCGAAGCCCGCCTCCAGACCGAGGGCGCCGCCCAGGTGGACCTGGAAGCCCTCGACCTGCTCGCCCGCGTCGTTCAGGACCAACTGGCCCTTGAGACCGATGTCCGCGACCTGGATACGGGCGCAGGCGTTCGGGCAGCCGTTGATGTTGATGGTGACCGGCTCGTCGAACTCCGGGATACGGCGCTCCAGTTCGTCGATCAGGGAGGCGCCACGCGCCTTCGTCTCGACGATCGCGAGCTTGCAGTACTCGATGCCGGTGCAGGCCATCGTGCCGCGCCGGAAGGGAGAGGGGTTGACGCGCAGGTCGAGTGCCTCCAGGCCCTCGACGAGCGAGTCGATCCGGTTCTCCTCCACATCGAGCACGATCATCTTCTGCTCGACGGTCGTCCGGACGCGGCCCGAGCCGTGGGCCTCGGCCAGTTCGGCGATCTTCGTGAGGATCGTGCCGTCCACGCGGCCCACGCGCGGGGCGAAACCGACGTAGAAGCGGCCGTCCTTCTGGCGGTGGACGCCGACGTGGTCGCGCCAGCGCTCGACGGGCTGGGCCGGGGCCGGGCCGTCGATCAGCTTGCGCTTGAGGTAGTCGTCCTCCAGGACCTGGCGGAACTTCTCCACGCCCCAGTCGGCGACCAGGAACTTCAGCCGGGCGCGGGTGCGCAGCCGGCGGTAGCCGTGGTCGCGGAAGATCGAGATGACGCCCTCGTAGATGTCCGGGACCTCGTCCAGCGGGACCCAGGCGCCCAGGCGCTGGCCGATCTTCGGGTTGGTGGAGAGACCGCCGCCGACCCAGACGTCGAAACCGGGGCCGTGCTCGGGGTGCTCCACACCGACGAAGGCGATGTCGTTGATCTCGTGCGCCACGTCGAGCAGCGGCGAGCCGGAGATCGCCGACTTGAACTTGCGGGGCAGGTTCGAGAAGTCCTTGTTGCCGATGATCCGGCGCTGGATGACCTCGATGGCGGGCGTGCCGTCGATGATCTCGTCCTCGGCGATCCCGGCGACCGGCGAACCGAGGATGACGCGGGGCGTGTCACCGCAGGCCTCGGTGGTGGACAGGCCGACCGCTTCGAGCCGCTCCCAGATCTCCGGGACGTCCTCGATACGGATCCAGTGGTACTGGACGTTCTGCCGGTCCGTGAGGTCGGCCGTGCCGCGTGCGAACTCCTGGGAGATCTCGCCGATCACCCGCAGCTGCTCGGTGGTGAGCCGGCCGCCGTCGATACGGACGCGCAGCATGAAGTACTCGTCGTCCAGCTCCTCCGGCTCCAGGATCGCGGTCTTGCCGCCGTCGATCCCGGGCTTGCGCTGGGTGTAGAGCCCCCACCAGCGCATACGCCCGCGCAGATCGTTGGGGTCGATCGAGTCGAAGCCGCGCTTGGAGTAGATCGTCTCAATGCGTGTCCGCACATTGAGACCGTCGTCGTCCTTCTTGAACTGCTCGTTCCCGTTGAGCGGGGTGAAGTGTCCCGCGGCCCACTGACCCTCACCACGGTGACGGCTCACCTTGCGGCGGGGCGCGGCGGCAGGGTTCTGCGGGGTGGCGGCCATGATTCATAGTCCTTCGGGACAGGCGGAAAGCTGCTCTTACCTGCGCGCACGGGCGCATGGTCAGACTGGCGCGGCTCTGCGCAGGCTGAGGCAAAGGGGAGGGGGCGGCGGTGCTGGAGGCTCGTCAGCTCGCCGGACAGATGGCGCTGGACATGCGGCCGAGGTCGACGTGCCGCCGACTCACCAAGGCAATCCCAGTTCCAGACATGACGGAAGCGTGTCATGGCAATCTGGACACAGTCCAGCATTGTCCACCATGCGGACACCCTTGTCTCGTACGGTGAGACGGGGTGTTGTCGGTCACATGGTGGGGGTGCGACGGGTCGAACGGGTGGGTGGCGGCCGTGTCCGGCCAGGTCAGGCGGAGTACGCGCCCGGCCAGGGTCCGGGTGCGGTGACCTCCTTCTCCTCTTCGACCTTGGTGTCGAAGAGGGTGAAGCCTCGGCGCAGATAGTTGTCCATGGCGTGCTCCCCGTCCTTGCTGCATGTATGCAGCCAGACCCGCTTGGTCGGGGCCAGGCCCGGCCAGCGGTCGCCGAGGTCCCAGGCGCGGGCGGTGCCGTACGAGAGGAGGTGGCCGCCGATGCGGCGGCCGCGGAAGGCGGGGAGCAGGCCGAAGTAGGCGATCTCCACGATGCCGTCGTCCTGGGGTTCGAACTCCACGTAGCCCGCCGGGGTGCCGTGGTCGTAGGCGACCCAGGTCTCTACGCCGGGGCGTGCGAGGTACTCCTGCCAGCGGGCGTATGTCCAGGTCAGGCGGTCGGTCCAGCGGATGTCTCCGCCGACCGAGGCGTAGAGGTAGCGGCTGAACTCCGGGGAGGGGAGTTCGGCGCGGGTGATTCTGACGTCCCCGTCGGGGGCCTCGGCGGGGAGGAGGTCGGTCGGGGAGGTCTGTTCCAGGGACCAGGTGGTCACGGCGATGTTGCTCATGGCGGTCAGGGAATCATCTGGGTGGGTTGCCTGTCGATTGTCGTCCGCGGGCCCGGTGGGGGCTGGTCGCGCAGTTCCCCGCGCCCCTAAAAGCAGGGCGTCACCGTGCGCCCGAATTCATCAGCGCCGCCTTCCCCCACTTCACCAACCTCGCTCCGCCCGTGTGGGCGTTATTTCAGCGAGCCGGTGATCGACGACAGGGGTACGGCATACAGCACCCGTTCCGGGACGGCTGTGCCCTGCCAGCCGTTTCGCCTGTCCGCTGCCCGTTCCGTCAGGGACCAGACCTCGCCGGTGCCCTCCCAGTAGGAGAGGGACTCGGCGTGTTCGGCCCAGCAGCGGCGGGACTGGTCGTCGGTTCCGCAGCGGGCGGCCTTTGCTGCGCCCTCGGAGTCGAGGCGCCAGAGGGTGCCGTGGCGGTTCTTGGCGCCGGGGGCGTGGCCGATGTACCAGTCGGCCTTCTCGTCGCCCGCCGAGCGGTACGACAGGACACCCTGTATGCCGGTGGCCTTCGTCGAGTAGGCCTCTACCGCGTCCGCGCGGCCCAGGGCGTTGGTGGCGAGGAGGCCGGAGCGGTCGCCCGCGCCGCTGAACGAGTAGCGCCACAGGCGGCTGCGCTGATCGGCGCCGGACGGGAACCACTCGCTCGCGACCAGGCTGTCGGGCGTGGAGCTGCGGTCCAGGGAGAGGGAGCCGAAACAGGGGGTGCGGTCGTCCGAAGCCGGGTCGCACGTGCCACCGGTCAGGCTGTACGAGGCGACGGCGGGCATGACGTAGCCGTAGCCGTGCGCCGACCAGCCGCCGGGCACCTTGCCGACGGCCGGGCTGTCGACCGAGGTGCGCTGGATGCGGTTCATGTCGTACACGTAGAGGGACTCGTGGTCGGAGTCCGTGGGCGAGGCCGTGACCAGCAGCTTGTCCTGGTACCAGACCATGCCGGAGATCGACGAGGACAGCTTGCGGTAGTCCGAGCCGTCCTTCGTCGGGACGACCAGAAGCACCCAGCGGTAGGTCATGTTGCTCAGGTCGTTCGCGTCCATGACGGCGACCCGTGCCAGGCCCTGGGAGACCGTGGGCTCGTCCGGCTTGGCGTCGTTGTGCGTCCAGCCGGAGAGGATCACGCGGTTGGCGCCCCAGCGGCCGTCCTCGTCGGCGTCGCCGGAGGTGGTGACGGACTGCGGCAGCCAGCGCTGGCTGGCCGAGTCGGCGTCGTCCCAGCAGTACGCGCGGGTGGCCGTCGGGGCGACGGGCAGCGCCTCGGTCTCGGTGGGGGCGCACTCGGCCGTGTTGCGCATCGTGCGGTTGGTGTGTTCCAGGACGGTGCTCACACCCACCGTGCCGCCCATGGAGGTGGCCAGCCGGTCGAGTGAACTCTTCGACGCCAGGTGCTCCTTGAGCTGGAAGTTCGCCAGCTCGGCGGCGGACGTCACGGACTTCAGGGGCCCCGGGTTGTCGCTGCTCACGGCCTGGGAGGCGCTGACGATGGTGGCCGCGGCGGTGAGGGCGAGGGCGGTGCCGGCGAGGGCGCCGCGCAGCGCTCTGCCCCTCCTCTGCCTGCGGTGTCTGCCGCGATGTTTCATTACATCCTCCCGTGGCAGGCCAACTGCTCGTCACGGTCCGTGTGTTGAACCAGGACAGCAGTGTGGGGGGCCGTGGGATGGATGGTACGTCAGGGGGTGCCGGGCCTGGTCGAATACCCCGGAATCCATGCGCATGTGTTGTGCACGGGGCCCGTTCGGGCCCTTTTTCGTACGCAGGTGTCACACCCGGTCACTGTGCGTCGCCCTTTCGGTCGTCGGTTGCCGCTCCCCGTACCCGGGCCACCGTCGGCGCCGTCGAGTGGGGCAGTAGATCGAGGGGGTTGTCCGGAAGGAGGACAGTCACCTCCGTCTCGTCGCTGAAGCGGTACGGGCGATGGTCGAGAAACGCCCCCAGATACCGCCGTATCCGCGAGATCTCCGCGCGTACGGTCACCGTGCGGGCCGGGTCGCCGAACACGTCCTCCGCCAGGCCCGCCGCACTGCGGCCGCTGCGGTGCAGGGCCAGGAGGTAGAGCAACTCGGCGTGCCGGGGGCTCAGTTCATGGGTCCAGGAGCCCGCCGGGCCCGACACCGTCACCGAACAGTGGCGCGACCGGCCCAGGTCCAGGACGATCCGGGTGACGCCGCGCGGCTCCGGCTCCGCGGCGGCGCGGATCAACCAGCCGCCGGCCAGCGGCTCCACCGTGCACAGGCCCACCGACGGCAGCCAACAGCGGCCCGGGGACAGTGACTTGGGCAGGGTCACGCGGTTCGTGTACGGCATGCCGGTGACCGCGGCCGTCCAGCCGTCCCGGTCCACCGCCAGGGCCCGCCCGGCGAGCCGCGCCAGCACCGGCGCCGCCACCGCCCGCAGCCGCTCCAGCGAGTGCTGGTGCCGCTCCCGCAGCCCCGCCTCGGCGAGCTTGGCGACCGAGTCGACCCAGGCGAGCGTCGCCGGATGCATGCTCTCCAACGGCCCGCTGATGTCCACCACCCCGATCAGCCGGCCGTCGCGCGGGTCGGTGATCGGCGCGCCCGTGCACGTCCAGGAGGCGTGCGACCGTACGAAGTGCTCGGAGGCGAAGACCTGTACGGCCCGCCGGGCGACCACCGGGGTGCCCACGCCGTTGGTGCCGACGACGTCCTCGGCCCAGTCGGCGCCGGGCTCGAACCCGAACGAGTCGGCCTTGCGCAGCACGGGCGTACTGCCCTCGCGCCACAGCACCCGGCCCTCCTCGTCCGCGACGACCATGATGTGCTGGCTGGCGTCCGCGACCGACAACAGCCCCTGCCGCAGCACCGGGAGGACATGCCGCAGCCGGGTGGTCTCGCGCCGCCGCTCCAACTCCTCGCGGGTCAACAGGCCGGCCCGGAAGTCGTGGTCGGGGTCGACGCCGCTGCGCAGCATGCGGTCCCAGGACTGGTCGATCACCGGGCGCGGCGCGAGGCGCGGTCGCTGTCCGGTGAGGCGGGCCGCGCGTACGTCGCTGAGCAGTCGCGCCGCCTGCGCCGCGTCTCGGGCGGCGAGCTGTGTGACGTCCATCGGCGGGTTCGCCACTGGATCCTCCCGTACAGGGGTGCGACAACCGGTTGCCGGAGCCGTTCGGCGACGCTGCCAGGGCCCCGTATTGACTGGTTGTCTCATGGTGCCGTCCCGTGGCCCCGGAGCGACACACTCCGCACACAGATGCCAACAAGTTGCAACCCCCTGCAACCCTGGTGAACTGCCCTGCGGTGTCTGAAACTTGGGCGACGCCGCCCGCGCGGCGTCCGCGCTCCCGATCCATGCGGGCCAGCGAGCGGGGGTGGTGCCGTGTCGGCGCAGCACCATCCCCGCGGTGCGCTCCGCGGGTTGGGCGGGTTTTTGGGTGCGGGTCCGGTGGGGGCTGGTCGCGCAGTTCCCCGCGCCCCTGTCGGGGGGCGCTGGCGCGCCTCCCCGACATCGGGATAGCCCGTGGGGGTCAGGGCAGTGGTCTTGCTCGGGTCACCACCTCTGCCAGGTTCAGGGTGTGGGGGAGGGTGCCGAAGGCGTTGCCCCAGTCGCCGCCCAGGCGGGAGGCGCAGAACGCGTCGGCTGTCTCCGGGGGTGCGAAGCGGACCAGTAGGGAGCCCTGGAGGACCAGGGCGATCCGCTCGACCAGGCGGCGGGCTCGGCCCTCGATGCCGTCCAGGTCGGCGAGTTCGGCCAGCAGGTTCTTGATGGCGCCGTCGAGGCGGTGGTCCGCGCCGCGCGCCTTGCCGACCTCCAGGAGGAACGCGTTGAGCGCGGCCGGCTCCCGCTGCATGGCCCGCAGCACGTCCAGCGCCTGGACGTTCCCGGCGCCCTCCCAGATCGAGTTGAGCGGCGACTCGCGCAGCAGCCGGGGCATGCCCGACTCCTCGACGTAGCCGTTGCCGCCCAGACACTCGGACGCCTCCACCACCAGCGGGGTGCAGCGCTTGGTCACCCAGTACTTGGCGGCCGGCAACGCGAGCCGCAGGAAGGCCCGTTCCTGTTCGCCGCCGTCGTCGTAGGCGGCGGCCAGCCGCAGCGCGAGGGCCGTCGCCGCCTCCGACTCGAGGGCCAGGTCGGCCAGTACGTTGCGCATCAGCGGCTTGTCGATCAGCTTCCCGCCGAAGGCCTCGCGGTACGTGCAGTGGTGCACGGCCTGGGCGACCGCCTGCCGCATCAGCGCCGCAGCGCCGAGCACACAGTCGAGCCGGGTCGCCGAGACCATCTCGATGATGGTGCGCACGCCGCGCCCCTCGTCCCCGACCCGGCGCACCCACGTCCCGTCGAACTCGACCTCGGCGGACGCGTTGGACCGGTTGCCCAGCTTGTCCTTGAGCCGCTGGATACGGAACTCGTTGCGCGTGCCGTCCGGCAGGACGCGGGGGAGGAGGAAGCAGGTCACTCCGCCGGGGGCCTGCGCCAGCACCAGGAAACCGTCCGACATGGGCGCCGAACAGAACCACTTGTGGCCGGTCAGCTCGTACGTCCCGTCCTCGGCGAGCGGCCTCGCGACCGTCGTGTTGGCCCGTACGTCGCTGCCGCCCTGCTTCTCCGTCATGCCCATCCCGAAGAGCACCCCGGCCTTCCGGTCGGCCGGCCCGAGTCCCTCCTCGTAGACGGTGGACGTCAGCCGGGGCTCCCACTCGGCGGCGAGCGCCGGGTCGGTGCGCAGTGCGGGCACCGCCGCGTGGGTCATCGACAGCGGGCAGCCGTGGCCCGCCTCGGCCTGCGACCAGACGAGGAAACCTGCGGCCCGCCGGACATGCCCGCCGGGCCGGGTCCAGGCCGCCGTCAGCCCGGCGGAGACGCCCTTGCCGAGCAGCCGGTGCCAGGCAGGATGGAACTCCACCTCGTCGATCCGGTTGCCGTACCGGTCGTGCGTGCGCAGCTTCGGGGGGTTCTCGTTGGCGAGCGCCCCCCATTCCTGCACCTGCGCGGATCCGGCGGACTTCCCGAGCGTGGAGAGTTCGTCCCGGGCCTCGTCCAGAAGCCCGGGGTCCAGATGCCGCTCGACGGCCGCCACCAGGGCCTTGTCGGCGGTGAACACGTCATATCCGACCAGGGGCGGCGCCTGGTTGGTCACGGTGTGGGTGCTGGCTGCCATAAGGGGAACCTACCCCCCGGTACGGTGTTGTTCACCGGTTCCCGGCGGCGCAGCACCCCGTGCCGTTCGTGCGATCCGTGCCGGTCAGGCCGGTCGGGAGAGTGCCGCCAGTTCGTCGGAGGCCAGGGAGGTCACGTCCTGGTCGGCCTGGAGGGACTCCAGCCAGCCGGGGTGGTACACGGTGTCGAGGTAGCGCTCGCCGAGGTCCGGGGCGATCGCCACCGCCGTGAGGTCACGTCCGTCGTGCCGGGCCAGCCACTGCCTGGCCCCGCTGATGACCGTGCCGGTGGACCCGCCGAACAGGAAGCCCCGGGCCGCCAGCTGTCGGCAGACCCGCACCGCGTCCGGTTCCTCGACGCGGATCACCTCGTCGATGTACGACTCGTCGAGCAGCTGCGGCCGTACGCTCGTGCCCAGGCCCGGGATCATCCGGGGTCCCGGCGGCCCCCCGAAGGTGACCGAGCCGACGGCGTCCACGGCGACGATCCGCACCCGCCGGTTCCACTGCCAGAACCAGCGCGCGCAGCCCATCAGCGTGCCGGTGGTGCCGGCGCCGACGAACAGGACGTCCAGGCCCGGGAACCGGCGGGCGATCGCCGGTGCCGTCGTACGGTAGTGCGCCCGCCAGTTCCCGTCGTTCGCGTACTGATTGAGCCATACGTACCGCTCGTCGGAGGCGCACAACGCCCGGACGTAGCCGATCCTGGCGCCCAGGAAACCGCCGTGCAGATCGGGCCGGTCGATGACGTGCACCCGGCTGCCCAGCGCCTCCATCAGACGGATCGCCTGTGCGTTGCAGCGTGAGTCGGTCACGCACAGGAACCCGTAGCCCCGACTGGCCGCGAGCACACTGAGCGCCACGCCCAGGTTGCCCGAGGAGGACTCCACGAGAACGGATCCCGGCCGCAGCCTGCCGTCCCGTTCGGCGGCCGCGACCATCTCGCAGGCGGCCTTCATCTTGATCGAACCGGCGAAGTTGAAGCCCTCGCACTTCAGGAAGAGAGGAAGCCCGACGGTGGCCCGCAGGTCGACGTACAGCTCGTCCTCGTTGAAGTCCGATGGTTGGGAAATGACTGGCATGTTGTCCCCCTGAGTGTGACGCGCCTGCCTCGGCGCGCCTGATCTGTGGCACGGCGCCCGGTGACCCGGGCGCTGCGACTTGTCCCCCTGAACAGGTCAGCCGTGCCGGCGCAGTTCGTGGAAGAAGCCGTCGACGACACGGAGTTCGCCGCGGCGGGTCACCTCGTCGTGGACGAACCTGCCGACGGCGAGGTCGAGCACTCCGAGGCCGAAGGGCGAGAACACCACCGGCCGGTCCACCGGGACCTTCGTGCGTCCGGTGAGTACGTCGTCCAGCGTGCCGTCGATGAACTCCCGGCTGCCGGTGAGCTGTTCGGCCAGGTGCGGAGAGGTCTCCGCCTTCAGGCAGTGCTCGACGTCGTCGACGTAGTTCGCCGAGGCGAGCAGGATCTCGGGCGCGAGGTCGCGCAACGAGACGTGCAGGACGAGCGGATGGTGGTCGAACCAAGACACGTCGTGGATGTGCGGCTTCGCGGCGACGGTGGCGAACACCAACAAGTCGCTTGAACGGACGAGCTGTTCGGCGCTGTCGTGCACGGTGACCTTGCCGCCGCCGTCCGACCGCTCCAGATAGCCCCGGAAGCCGGCCGCGCTGTCGGCGGACAGGTCGAACACACCCGTCTCGTCGAACTCCCAGCCGGTGGCGGCGAGATAGGTGTGGATGTAGCGGGCGATGAGCCCGGTGCCGACGAACCCGACGCGGGTCGGCCGCGCACGCCCCTGGCTCAGTTTGGCGGCGGCCAGCGCTGCCGAGGCCGCCGTACGGGAGGCGCTGATGATCGAGCTCTCCAGGCAGGCGAACGGGTAGCCCGTGTCGTGGTCGTTGAGGATCAGCACGGCCGAGGCCCGCGGGATCCCGCCCGCCACGTTCTCCGGGAAGCTGGACACCCACTTCAGCCCGTCCACGCGCACGTCCCCGCCGATCGACGCGGGCAGCGCGATGATCCGCGACGACGGACGGTCCGGGAACCGCAGGAAGTACGAGGGCGGGTTCACCGAGTCCCCGGCCCCATGCAGCCGGTACACCGCCTCGACGAGGTCGACGACGTCCGACTCCCGTCCCTGGAGGGCCTGTTGGACCTGCTCACCGGAGATGACCGAGAACGGCGGGACCGTGACAGGGGTGGTGGTCATGATGCATTCCCTTCGAGGGAGTCGGTGCGGCGGACCGGGTCGGCCAGGGCGGCGAGAACCTCGCGCGGCCCCTCGAACGGCTCCCGGCTGTGTGCCGTACGGATGTTGTCGACGAGCAGCAGATCGCCGCCCTGCCACGGCTCGCGCACGGTGTGCGCCGTGTACACCTCGTTGAGGATCTGGACGACGTCCTCGCCGATCGGATCGCCGTTGCCGTAGCGGGTGTTGAAGGGGAGGCCGTCGGCGCCGTACACGTCGACCAGGTACTCGTGGACCTCCGGGTCCATCGTCCACTCGTTGAGGAACGCGATCTGGTTGAACCAGCAGCGCCGGCCCGTGACCGGGTGGCGCAGTACGGCGCCGCGCCGCTGGCGGGTGCGCAGGGAGCCGTCCAGCTCCCAGGCGAACTCGATGGCGTGGGACCGGCAGTAGCGCTCGACCGAGGCGCGGTCGGAGGTGCCGAAGGCCTCGGCGAGCGTCGCGCCTATCTCGTCGTTGAAGGTACGGGTGAGCAACCAGCCCTCCTTCTCGAAGCGTTGGACGAGTTCGGCGGGCAGCGCGTCGAGCACGGCCGCCGCGTCGGCCACCCCGGTCGCGCCACCATCGGCGGGCGCTTCGAGGCAGGCGAACATCAGCAGGCCGGGGAACTCCTGGGCGTAGCTCAGCTCGTGGTGCATGCACATCGGCTGGTTGGGCGGCCACTTGGAGGACGAGTACACGCCGTCGGCGTACCGCCGCCGGGGCGCGAAGGCCTCCTGGTCGCTCATCAGGCCGTCGGCCAGCCGCCGCAGCACGGCGCCGGTCGTCGCGGCCTCGGTCTGCACGAGCCCGC
>NZ_JBSFDA010000121.1:0-31826 GCF_053593675.1 Streptomyces sp. NPDC002156
TCCTCGATCAGGGTCTCCACGATCTTCGACTCGGGCACCGTCTTGATGACCTCGCCCTTCACGAAGATCTGCCCCTTGCCGTTGCCGGAGGCGACACCCAGGTCGGCCTCACGCGCCTCGCCGGGGCCGTTCACCACACACCCCATGACCGCGACGCGCAGCGGGACCTCCATGCCCTCCAGGCCCGCCGTGACCTCCTCGGCCAGCTTGTAGACGTCGACCTGGGCCCGCCCGCACGACGGACACGACACGATCTCCAGGCCGCGCTGGCGGAGGTTCAGCGACTCCAGGATCTGGTTGCCGACCTTGATCTCCTCGACCGGCGGCGCCGAGAGGGAGACGCGGATCGTGTCGCCGATGCCCTCGCTCAGGAGCGCGCCGAAGGCGACCGCCGACTTGATCGTGCCCTGGAAGGCGGGACCCGCTTCCGTCACGCCCAGGTGGAGGGGGTAGTCGCAGGCCGCTGCCAGCTGGCGGTAGGCGTTGACCATGACCACCGGGTCGTTGTGCTTCACGGAGATCTTGATGTCCCGGAAGTCGTGCTCCTCGAAGAGCGACGCCTCCCAGAGGGCCGACTCGACGAGCGCCTCCGGGGTCGCCTTGCCGTACTTCTGGAGCAGCCTGCGGTCCAGCGAACCGGCGTTGACGCCGATGCGGATCGGCGTGCCGTGGTCCTTCGCGGCGCGCGCGATCTCCTTGACCTGGTCGTCGAACTGCTTGATGTTGCCGGGGTTGACGCGGACGGCGGCGCAGCCGGCCTCGATCGCGGCGAACACGTACTTCGGCTGGAAGTGGATGTCGGCGATCACCGGGATCTGCGACTTGCGCGCGATGGTCGCCAGCGCGTCCGCGTCGTCCTGCGTCGGGCACGCCACCCGCACGATCTGGCAGCCGGACGCCGTCAGCTCGGCGATCTGCTGAAGCGTCGCGCCGATGTCCGACGTACGCGTCGTCGTCATCGACTGCACCGACACCGGCGCGTCTCCGCCCACGGCCACCGAACCGACCTGGATCTGCCGGCTCTTCCGGCGTTCGGCGAGCTTGGTCGGAACGGACGGCATGCCGAGAGAAATCGCAGTCATCTGCTGTGCAACCCCAAGTTGTGGTTCAAGGTCCGGTCCCGTGAACAGCGGGCTCCAGGCTTCGAGATTACGGCACGTGCCCAGGCCCGAGCACATCCCGCACGTAAACCCACTCATTGGGGAACGGCCGGGCACAGTGGGTTCCGATCCACTGTGCCCGGCCGCACAAACTCCGCCGCGAACCCCGTATGGCTACGAGATGCGCACTGGGTTAACCACGTCCGCCACCAGGACGAGGAGCGTGAAGCAGATGAAGATGCCCGCCACCACATAGGCCACCGGCATCAGCTTCGCCACGTCGAACGGGCCCGGGTCCGGCCGCTTCAGCACCTTCGCCGTGTTCCGGCGCAGCGCCTCCCACAGGGCGCCCGCGACATGGCCGCCGTCGAGCGGCAGCAGCGGGAGCATGTTGAAGAGGAACAGCGACAGGTTGAAGCCCGCCACCAGCATCAACGCCATCGCGAGTTGTTGGGTCGGCGGGATGTCCAGGGTGAAGATCTCGCCGCCCACGCGTGCCGCGCCGACCACGCCCATCGGAGAGTCCGCCTCGCGTTCGCCGCCGTCGAAGGCCGCGTTCCACAGGGCGGGGATCTTGCCGGGCAGGCTCGCGATGGAGTCGACGGCCTCGCCCATGCGGTCGCCCATCCAGGTCAGCGAGTCGCCGAAGTCCTGGCGGACGATGCCGGTGGCCGCGCTGAAGCCGAGGAAGCCGGCCGTGACGTACTGGCCCTGGACGATCTGGCCGCTGGAGTCCTTCTTCGCGACCTGGTTCGTGGCGATCTTCGCGTTCAGGGTGACCTGCTCGCCCTTGCGTTCGACGACGATCGCGACGTCCTTGCCGGGGTTGGCGCGGATCTCGTCCGAGAGCTTGTTCCAGCTGTCGACCTGGACCCCGCCGAAGGAGAGGATCTTGTCGCCCGCCTGGAGGCCGGCCGCGGCGGCCGGGGAGGCCGCGTCGGTCTTGCGGCAGTCGTCGCGGCCCTCGCTCTGGGCGATGACGCACTGGGAGACCGAGCTGACGCTGGTGGTCTGCTGCGAGACGCCGAAGCCCATCAGGACCGTCAGGAACAGGGCCACCGCGAGGATCAGGTTCATGAACGGGCCCGCGAACATCACGATGACCCGTTTCCACGGCTTGCGCGTGTAGAACAGGCGCCTCTCGTCGCCTGGCAGCAGTTCCTCGAAGGACTGGGCGCGCGCGTCCTCGATCATCACGCGCCAGGGGGAGGTCGAGCGGGCCTCGATGCGGCCGTCCGGGCCGGGCGGGAACATCCCGATCATGCGGATGTAGCCGCCGAACGGGATCGCCTTGATGCCGTACTCGGTCTCACCCTTCTTGCGTGACCAGATCGTCGGGCCGAAGCCGACCATGTACTGCGGTACGCGGATGCCGAAGAGCTTCGCCGTGGAGAGATGTCCCAGCTCGTGCCAGGCGATCGACACCAACAGGCCGATCACGAAGACGACTATGCCGAGAATCATCATCAGTGTCGTCATGCACGGGCCTCCGCGGTCGCCATGGCTTGCTCTGCCTTCGTCTGCTGTGTCTTCGACTGCTGCTGTGCCGTTGTCTGGCGTGTCAGTTCACGGGCCCTCGCCCGCGCCCACGACTCCGCCTCAAGGACGTCCGCGACGGTCAGGGAAGTTCCCGTACGAGGGGTGCCGTGCTCCTCGACGACCTGGGTCACGGTCTCCATGATCCCGTTGAACGGCAGTGAGCCGCTCCGGAATGCTTCCACACACTCCTCGTTCGCCGCATTGAACACCGCGGGGGCCGTGCCCGCGAGCTGCCCGACATGCCGGGCGAGGCCGACCGACGGGAACGCCTCGGTGTCGAGCGGGAAGAACTCCCACGTCGACGCCTTGCTCCAGTCGAACGCGGGTGCGGCGTCCGGTACGCGCTCCGGCCAGCCGAGGCCGATCGCGATGGGGCCGCGCATGTCGGGGGGCGTGGCCTGCGCCAGTGTCGATCCGTCCGTGAACTCAACCATCGAGTGGACATACGACTGCGGGTGCACGACCACCTCAATGCGTTCGAAGGGAATGTCGTAGAGGAGGTGTGCCTCGATCACCTCCAGGCCCTTGTTGACGAGGGTCGCGGAGTTGATCGTGATCACCGGGCCCATCGCCCAGGTGGGGTGCGCGAGCGCGTCCTCGACCGTCACGTCGGCCAACTGTGCCTTCGTACGGCCGCGGAAGGGGCCGCCGGACGCCGTGACGACGAGCTTGCGGACATCGGACCGGGTGCCGGCCGCCAGGGCCTGGAACAGGGCCGCGTGCTCGGAGTCGACCGGGATGATCTGGCCCGGCTTGGCCAGCGCCTTGACCAGCGGGCCGCCGACGATGAGCGACTCCTTGTTGGCGAGTGCGAGGGTGCGGCCCGCCTCCAGGGCGGCGAGGGTCGGGGCGAGGCCGATGGAGCCGGTGATGCCGTTCAGCACGGTGTGGCAGTCGGCGGTGGCGAGGTGGGTGGCCGCGTCCGGTCCGGCGAGTATCTCGGGGAGCGGCTCCCCTGCGCCGTACCGCTCGCTCAGCGCCTCGCGCAGGGCCGGTACGGCGTCCTCGCGGGCGACCGCGACCGTGCGTACGCGCAGCTGGTGCGCCTGCTCGGCGAGGAGCGCGACCCGGCCGCCGGCGGCGGAGAGCCCGGTGACCCGGAAGCGGTCCGGGTTGCGCAGCACGAGATCGATGGCCTGGGTGCCGATCGACCCGGTGGAACCGAGGATCACCACATCCCGCGGGCCGTCTCCGGCGACGGGGTCGAAGACGAGGTGCGGGTCTGCGAGGGGGGCTGGACTGTCGGTCATCTCTCCATTGTGGCCGCAACCACCGGCAGTGAGGACAGTGCGTCCCTCGGGTGAACGTCCATAAGTGAAACCGACAAACAGATCATGTGATATCACTTCTGCCCTGACTGGTGGACGACCGGTCAGTCGTGGACGAAATCCTGGGGGGATCTCGATGCGCATCCGACGTACTGCCCTGCCCGCGCTCGCGGGCGCGGTCGCCCTGACCGGCGCGGTTCTCAGCACTCCGGCCGAGGCGGCCGGGGGTGTGGTCATCCGGCACGTGTGGTTCGACAGTCCGGGCTCGGACAACGGCTCCAACGCGTCCCTGAACGGGGAGTGGGTGGAGATCAAGAACACCAGCTCGGCGTCCATCTCGCTCAAGGGCTGGATCCTGAAGGACGTCGCCAATCACAAGTACACGTTCGGCAACCTGAAGATCGGTGCCGGCAAGACGATGAAGGTCCGTACCGGGAAGGGGACGGACACGGCTGCGACCAAGTTCCAGAAGCGGAGCTGGTACGTGTGGAACAACACGAGTGACACGGCGATTCTGACCAGAGCGAACGGGTCGAAGGTGGATGACTGCAAGTGGACGACCAGTGATCCCAGTGACAAGAAATGCTGACAGGTAGTTCGTTGGCTGCCGGCCGGTGGGGGCTTGTCGCGCAGTTCCCCGCGCCCCTTTAGGGGCGCTTGCGCGCATCCCGCTCCACTACCCCGTCCGCCGTGTCCAGTGTCGGGGCGCTGAAGTGGAGGGACTCTGTTCGGTGGGGGTCCGGTTGTAGGTCGGTCGGGGTCGTTTCGATCTCCAGGTTGAAGACGAAGCCGACCGACTCCTCCTTGATGGCGTCGGTCATCGCGCCGAACATGTCGTAGCCCTCGCGCTCGTACTCGACGATCGGTTCGCGGCCGAGGGTCCAGCGCAGGCCGATGCCGTCGCGGAGGTAGTCCATCTCGTACAGGTGCTCGCGCCATTTGCGGTCCAACACCGACAGCATTACGCGGCGTTCCAGTTCGCGGGTCGTGTCGGTGCCCAGTTCCCGCTCGCGGTCGTCGTAGCGGGCGTGGATGTCCGCCACTATCGCGTCGGCCAGGTGGTCTGCGGTGAGGTTGGCGAGGCCGTCCACCTCGTCCTCCAGGTCCTCCACCGTCAGTTTCGCCGGGTAGAGCTGGCGTAGCGCGCCCCACAGCCTGTCCATGTCCCATTCCTCCGGGAAGCCCTCGCTCGTCTCCTGGCGTACGTACGCCCGGACGGTGTCGTCCATGAAGTGCTGGAGCTGTTCGCGCAGGTCACCGCCCTCCAGGACGCGGCGGCGCTCGGCGTAGATGAGCGTGCGCTGGCGGTTCAGGACCTCGTCGAACTTCAGTACGTCCTTGCGGGACTCGAAGTGCTGTCGTTCGATCTGGGCCTGGGCCGAGGCGACGGCCCGGGTGACGACCTTGTTCTCGATGGGGACGTCCTCGGGGAGGTTGGCCGCCGACATCACCCGGTCGACCAGCTGGGCCTGGAACAGGCGCATCAGGTCGTCCTGGAGGGAGAGGTAGAAGCGGGACTCGCCGGGGTCGCCCTGGCGGCCGGAGCGGCCGCGGAGCTGGTTGTCGATGCGGCGGGAGTCATGGCGTTCGGTGCCGAGGACGTAGAGGCCGCCCAGGTCGGTGACCTCCTGGCGTTCGGCGGCGACGCGGTCGAGTACCGCTTGGCGGTCCTCGGGGCTCGCGTCCTCGGGCAGCTCGGCCGCCGCCAGCGCCTCCGGGTTGCCGCCGAGCATGATGTCCGTACCGCGTCCGGCCATGTTGGTGGCGACCGTGACCGCGCCCCTGCGGCCGGCCTGGGCGACGATCGTGGCCTCGCGGTCGTGCTGCTTGGCGTTGAGGACCGCGTGCCGGATGCCCCTCTTGGCCAGCCGGCGCGAGAGGTACTCGGACTTCTCCACCGAGGTCGTGCCGACCAGGATCGGCTGGCCCTTCTCGTGCTTCTCGGCGATGTCGTCGACGACCGCCTCGAACTTCGCGACCTCGGTGCGGTAGATCAGGTCGGACCGGTCGGTGCGGACCATCGGGCGGTTGGTGGGGATGGGGACGACTTCGACGTCGTAGATCTGGTGGAACTCGGCGGCCTCCGTCATCGCGGTGCCGGTCATGCCGGAGAGCTTGTCGTAGAGGCGGAAGAAGTTCTGGAGGGTGACGGTCGCGAGGGTCTGGTTCTCCTCCTTGACCCGGACGCCCTCCTTGGCCTCGATCGCCTGGTGCAGCCCCTCGTTGTAGCGGCGGCCGGCGAGCATACGGCCCGTGTGCTCGTCGACGATCATGACGTCACCGTCGATGACCACGTACTCCTTGTCTTTGTGGAACAACTCCTTCGCTTTGAGGGCGTTGTTGAGGTGGCCGATGAGAGGGGTGTGGTCGGCCTCGTACAGGCTGTCGATGCCCAGCTGGTCCTGTACGTGTTCCACGCCCCGGTCGAGGATCGCGACCGTGCGTTTCTTGGGGTCGAACTCGTAGTCGTAGGCCGCCCGTAGCTCCTTCAGGCGCTCCTTGTCCTCCAGCCTGATGAACTGCTCCTCCTGGATGGCCGTGCCCCGCATGCTCTTCACGATCCGGGCGAACGCCTCGTACCAGTGGGTGGCCTGGTCGGCGGGGCCCGAGATGATCAGCGGGGTGCGGGCCTCGTCGATGAGGATGGAGTCGGCCTCGTCGACGATCGCGAAGTGGTGGCCGCGCTGCACGAGTTCGTCCTTCGACCAGGCCATGTTGTCGCGCAGATAGTCGAAGCCGAACTCGGTGTTGGTGCCGTACGTGATGTCGCAGGCGTACGCCGCCCGCCGCTCGGCCGGGGTCGACTCCGAGCGGACCACACCGACCGTCAGGCCCATGAACGCGTACGCCCGGCCCATCCACTCGGCGTCGCGCCGGGCCAGGTAGTCGTTGACGGTGACCAGGTGAACTCCCTTGCCCGACAAGGCGTTCAGATAGGCGGGGAGGGTCGCGACCAGGGTCTTGCCCTCGCCGGTGTGCATCTCGGCGATGTTGCCCTCGTGCAGGGCCGCGCCGCCCATCACCTGGACGTCGAAGTGACGCATGCCGAGGGTGCGCCGGGCGGCCTCGCGCATGGCGGCGAAGGCCTCGGGGAGCAACTCGTCGAGGCTCGCGCCGGCGGTGTGGCGATCCTTCAACTCCGGGGTCACGGCCGCCAGTTCCTCGTCGGTCATGGACTCGAAGTCCTCTTCGAGGGATGCCACCTGTTCGGCGGTGCGCTGCAGCCTGCGCAGCACCCGCCCCTCGCCGGCCCGCATGATGCGGCCGGTGATGTTGTCGAGTCCGAGAGCCGGCACGAGAATTACCCCCACTACAACGAGCTTTACCTTGCTAAACGGCGTCCGTCAGCATGCTGATCCAGTGGTTGGCCCGCTGGAGAATATGGACGCCCTGCTGATTCGCTCTGATCACTTCGCGCAGTACGGGGTCCTTCACGTACTCCGTCGCGCCGCGGAAGAGTTGTTGGATCACGGGCCGTTCGCCCGGCCGTCCGGTGTCGAGGAGATCGTCGACGTCCCGGATGTCGATCCGCCTCACGAACGGCGGGTCGAAGGTGGGCAGCGGAGCCCTCGGTTCGCCGTCGACCACGGCGAGCGCGCAGTCGTTCAGGAGGACCGCCAGCTCGTCCCGGTGCCGGTCGAGGGTGTCCGGCTGGGTCGCGCGCAGCTTCTCCGCGAGGGGCAGCACCTCGTTGCGTACCGTCCGTAGTGCCCCTACGAGATCTGCTTCGACGAGCTGCCGACGGGCGTGCGTCAGCAGACCCGGAAATCCATGACCGAATTCCTCACCGATCTTTTTTCCTGCACCTTGGCGCATATGTTGCCGTCCCCGTTCGCCATTCTTTTCATTGTTGACGTGCCTCTTCGGTGTGGCAAGCAACAGAATGACGCCGGGGACGACAGTGAATTCCCGGGAAAATATCAGCGGATGGGACGGTGGACGTTCTCCTGTTTCGCCGGGCCGGGTGTGGCGTCCGCGATCCAGGGGCCCTCCCCCGAGAGGTCGACGACGCCCTCCTCCAGCCAGGTGTACGTGCCGGCGAGGACGCCCTTGACCACCGCGCGGTCGACGTCGTCGGTGTTGGTCCACAGTCGGCCGAAGAGTTCCTCGACGCGGACGCGGGCCTGCCGGCAGAAGGCGTCGGCGAGTTGGTAGGCCTCGCGGCCGTTCTCACCCTGGGCGCGCAGGAGTTCGGCCCGTACGCAGGCCGCGCTCATCGCGAACAGTTCGGCGCCGATGTCGACGATCCGGCCGAGGAAGCCCTGCTTGGTCTCCATCCGGCCCTGCCAGCGGGACATGGCGTAGAAGGTGGAGCGGGCCAGCTTGCGGGCACTGCGCTCGACGTACCGAAGGTGCGGCGAGAGGTCGACCTCGTGCTTGAACTCCCCGTACGCTCCCGGACGTTGGCCCGCGCCCGTGACGAGCTTCGGCAGCCACTTGGCGTAGAAGACACCGGCGTTCGCGCCCGCCTTCGCCTTGTCCGACAGCGACTTGTCCGGGTCGATGAGGTCGCCCGCGACCGACAGATGGGCGTCGACCGCCTCGCGCGCGATCAGCAGATGCATGATCTCCGTCGAGCCCTCGAAGATGCGGTTGATGCGGAGGTCGCGCAGCACCTGTTCGGCGGGGACCGCCCGTTCCCCGCGGGCCGCGAGCGACTCGGCGGTCTCGAAGCCGCGTCCGCCGCGGATCTGGACGAGCTCGTCGGCCATCAGCCAGGCCATCTCGGAGCCGTACAGCTTGGCGAGGGCGGCCTCGATACGGATGTCGTTGCGGTTCTCGTCGGCCATCTGGGAGGAGAGGTCCAGTACGGCTTCGAGGGCGAAGGTGGTGGCCGCGATGAAGCTGATCTTCGCGCCGACCGCCTCGTGCAGCGCGACCGGCTTGCCCCACTGCTCCCGTACGCCCGACCACTCCCGGGCGATCTTCAGGCACCACTTCCCGGCGCCCACGCACATCGCGGGCAGCGACAGCCGGCCCGTGTTCAGGGTCGTCAGGGCGATCTTGAGGCCGGAACCCTCGGGGCCGATCCGGTTGGCGGCCGGGACGCGCACCTGGTGGAAGCGGGTAACGCCGTTCTCCAGGCCGCGCAGGCCCATGAAGGCGTTGCGGTGCTCGACGGTGACGCCCTCGGAGGCGGTCTCGACGACGAACGCGGTGATGCCGCCCTTGTGGCCCTCGGACTTCGGGACGCGGGCCATGACGACGAGCAGGTCGGCGACGACCCCGTTGGTCGTCCAGAGCTTGACCCCGTCCAGGACGTAGTCGTCGCCGTCCGGTACCGCGCTGGTGGCGAGCCGCGCCGGGTCCGAGCCGACGTCCGGCTCCGTGAGCAGGAACGCGGAGATGTCGGTGCGGGCGCAGCGCGGCAGGAACTCGTCCTTCTGCTCCTGGGTGCCGAACAATTTCAGCGGCTGCGGTACGCCGATCGACTGATGGGCGGAGAGCAGCGCGCCGAGCGCCGGGTTCGCGGAGCCGACCAGGGCGAGGGCCTTGTTGTAGTACACCTGGGTGAGGCCGAGGCCGCCGTACTTCGTGTCGATCTTCATCCCGAGGGCGCCCAGCTCCTTGAGCCCGTTGACGACCTCGTCGGGAATCTGTGCCTCGCGTTCGATGCGGGCCGCGTCGATCTTCGTCTCGCAGAAGTCGCGCAGCTTGGCGAGGAACTCGTCGCCGCGCTGCGCGTCCTCGGTGGGCGGGAGCGGGTGCGGGTGGATGAGGTCGAGCCGGAAGCGGCCGAGGAACAGTTCCTTGGCGAAGCTGGGCTTTCGCCAGCCCTGTTCCCGGGCGGCCTCCGCCACCTGGCGGGCTTCCCGCTCGGTGACGGTGGGTTTGGCCGAGGGCTGGGCTGAGGGCTGGGCTGAGGGCTTGACTGGGCTTGCGGACATGAGGCACACCTCGCCGCGAATCGGGATCTTGAGGACCGTACGTTACTGATCGGTGCTACTCGATCGTTGGTACCCGATTACGGGCGACCTCACCAGTCCTCGCGCGGCCGCCCGGCGCTTTCACACCAGCCCTTCAGCTGCCCCGTCAGCCGATGTCGACCGAGTAGGCCTTGGTGTCCAGCCGGCCCGTGCCCTTGAAGACCTCGGTGCCTGCCTCGATGCCGGAGACGTACTTGTCGTTGGTGAGCAGCTTGCGGCGGACCAGGGCCTGGGTGAAGTCGTCGAGGTTGAGGGTGGCCTTGGTGGTGTTGGCGCGGCGGACGAAGGAGTGGACCTTCCAGCCGATGTCGCCCTCGTAGATGTCCCACATCGCGCCGCCGAGGCTGACGCTCGCGGTCTTGGTGCCGAGGGGGCCCGCGCCGCCCTGGCGGTTGAGCCAGATCATGATCTCGTCGGTGGGCTGGTCCTGCCAGTCCGCGGTGTTCTTGTTGTGCAGCCACAGGTCGTAGGCGACGTTCATGACGCCCGGGTTCGAGCTGACCGTGAAGTCCCAGGTGGTCTTCACGGGCTTGCGGTCGCCGACGCGGATCGGCAGCTGGGTGGCGGCCTTGTCGATCTTCCAGCCCCAGTGCCAGCCGAGGACCGAACTGGCGTACGTCTTGACGTCGTAGTCCTTGCCGGTGGCACTGTTGGCCCAGCTGTAGTTCGTGCCCCAGGAGATGGTGGAGCCGGACCGGGAGTTGTCCCAGACGCACTGGGAGCCGACGGCCTTCTCCTGGTTCCAGAGGTTGTTGTTGACGTAGTACTTGCCGAGCGTGACGGTGTCGAAGGCCACGCACTTCTTGCTCGACTCGCCCGCCTGCGCGACAGTGACGCCGGCGGCGGCCGCGAGGGCGACCAGGGCGGAGGCGAAGGTTTTCGCCTTCTTCGAGAGGCGCGGTCTGCGGTGTTGCATGGGGGTCCTTCCGGGCGACGATTCGCGGAGCACTCCTCAGTGGCCGCCGGCGGGTGGGAAAGTTGCCACGCCGGCCGAGAAAGATCCGAGGAAGCCCCGAGAAACCTTGTCGAAGCGCTTCGACAACATATGGACACCCACCCCCGGTGGGGTTACTGTCGTTCCACCCTCACTCGCCGGTATCCGTCACCGTTATCCGTTACGCGCACTGTCGAAGCGCTTCACACAATGCTTGGAGAGCTGGATGGTCACCCTCGCCGAGGTCGCCCAGCACGCCGGAGTCTCGGCGAGCACGGTGAGCTATGTCCTCAGCGGCAAGCGGTCCATCTCCGCGGGCACCCGGCAGCGGGTCGAGCAGAGCATCCAACAGCTCGGCTACCACCCGAACGCGGGCGCCCGAGCGCTGGCGAGCAGCCGTTCCAACATCATCGCTCTGATGGTCCCGTTGCGAACGGACATGTACGTGCCGGTGATGATGGAGATCGCCATAGCGGTCGCCACCAACGCCCGCACGCATGGGTACGACGTCCTGCTGCTCACCGGCGAGGAGGGCCCCGACGCCGTGCGCCGGGTCACCGGCAGCGGGCTCGCCGACGCGATGATCCTGATGGACGTCGAACTCGACGACGAGCGGCTGCCGTTGCTGCGCGGCACGGACCAGCCGTCCGTGCTGATCGGCCTGCCGGCCGCCACCGAGGGGCTGACCTGCGTCGACCTCGACTTCGGGGCCACGGGAGCACTGTGCGCCGAGCATCTGGCGAAGCTCGGTCACCGTGACATCGCTGTCATCGGCGAGGCGCCCGCGGTCTACGAACGGCACACCGGTTTCGCCGAGCGCACGCTCGACGGACTCCGGTCCCGGTCACGGGAGTTGGGGGTGCGGGTGCTGCACCGGCCGTGCGAGGGCGGGTACGACGCGATGACCGTGACCCTGGCCCGGATCTTCGACGAACGGCCGGGCACCACGGGGTTCGTCGTGCAGAACGAGTCGGCGGTCGAGCCGCTGCTCGCGCTGCTGCGCCAGCAGGGGCGGGCGGTGCCGGAGGACGTGTCGGTCATCGCCGTCTGCCCCGACCAGGTCGCCACCCAGGCCTCGGTGCGGCTGACGTCCGTCGCCATTCCCGCGCAGGAGATGGGGCGGCGCGCGGTGGAACTGCTGATCGCGAAGCTCGAAGGAAGCGGTGGCGACGAAGTCGCGCTGATCGCACCCGAGTTGACGGTGCGGGCCAGTACGGGGCCGGCGCCGGCTCCAGCCACTTCCTGAACCCCCCGGCCACTCCACCACAACCGACTGTCTCTCTCTCCCTCTCTTCGTCCAACGCCCGGCTGTTCGACGGGCGTTGGAGACCCCTGCCTGTCCCGGTCCGGCCCGCGAGAGCCGCGCCGGGGTCCCCCACAACCACTCCCTCACTCCTTCCTTCAGGAGCCGCCACGTGAACCAGCCCGCCGAAACCCCGCCCCCGTCAGGCGCGGTCAGCCTCGCGCAGTCCTCCCCCACCGTCGGCACGTTCCGTGAGCGGGACGGTGCGCTGGAGTGGAGCGGCCGTCAGGAGACCGTACGGATCGAGCCCTGGGGTCCGGACGCGGTCCGGGTCAGGACACGGCTCGGCGGGCCGGTCCTGGAGGGGCTGCCGGGTGCCCTGCTCGACGAGCCGCCGTCGACGGCGTACACCGTCAAGATCGAGGACGGGCAGGGACAGTTGACCGTCGGAGCGCTGACCGTCGAGGTGAGCGCCGAGGGTCTGATCCGGTTCCTGCGGACCGACGACTCGGCCGAGCTGCTCGCCGAGGAGCGGGCGCACTTCTGGTGGCCGGGCTCGCGTCTCTACACGGCCGTCGGCAACGGCTACCACCGCCTTGAGCAGCGGTTCGCCGCCTACGAGGACGAGAAGCTGTACGGCCTCGGCCAGCACCAGCACGGCCTGTTCGACCAGAAGGGTGTCGTGCTGGACCTGGTGCAGCGCAACGCCGAGGTGTCCGTGCCGGTGCTCACCTCCAGCCGTGGCTACACGCTGCTGTGGAACAGCCCGGCGATCGGGCGGGTGGAGCTGGCGGGCAACGGGACGCGCTGGGTGGCGGATTCGGCCCGGCAGATCGACTACTGGATCACCGCCGGGCAGCCGGCCGACGCCCAGCGGCGCTACAGCGCGGTGACGGGCCGTACGCCGATGCTGCCCGAGTGGGCGGCGGGCTTCTGGCAGTGCAAGCTGCGCTACCGCACCCAGGACGAACTCCTGGGCGTGGCACGGGAGTACAAGCGGCGCGGGCTGCCGCTGCGGGCCATCGTGTGCGACTTCTTCCACTGGACGCATCTGGGCGACTGGAAGTTCGACCCGGCCGAGTGGCCCGACCCGGCCGCCATGGTCGCGGAGTTGGCGGAGATGGGCGTCAAACTCGTCGTCTCCGTGTGGCCTTCGGTGTCGCCGCTCTCCGAGAACCACGAACTCATGGAGCAGCGCGGCTACTTCATCGGTACGCAGTACGGCCCGATGGCGCACGCCGACTGGCCGGACAAGGGTGTCGCGTCCACCGTCCAGGTCGCCTTCTACGACGCCACGAACCCGGAGGCACGCGAGTTCCTCTGGTCGAGGATCCGCGACAACTACCTTGCCCCGTACGGCATCACGGCCTTCTGGCTGGACGCGTGCGAGCCGGAGCTGAAGCCGGGCTTCCCGGAGAACCTGCGGTACTGGGCGGGCCCCGGCCTGGAGGTCGGCAACCTGTACCCGGTCGAGAACGCCCGCACGTTCTACGAGGGCCTGATCGCCTCCGGCGAGGACGAGGTGATCAGCCTCAACCGCTCGGCGTGGGCCGGCAGTCAGCGGTACGGCGCCGCCCTGTGGTCCGGTGACATCGGCGTCGACTTCCCGACCCTGCGCCGCCAGATCGCGGCCGGTCTCAACACCGCCCTGTCCGGCATCCCCTGGTGGAACACCGACATCGGCGGCTTCCACGGCGGCGACCCGGACGATCCCGCGTACCGCGAAGTCATGGTCCGCTGGTTCCAGTTCGGCGCGTTCTCGCCGCTGATGCGGCTGCATGGGTTCCGTGATCCGGGTATGCCGTTGGGGCCCGACATGACCGGCGGGCCCAACGAGGTGTGGTCGTACGGGGAGGAGGCGGGCGCGATTCTGGAGCGGTACGTGCGTCTGCGTGAGCGTCTGAAGCCGTATGTGCTGCGGGTCATGCGGGAGGCGCACGAGGAGGGGTTGCCGGTGATGCGGCCGCTGTTCCTGGAGTTCCCGGACGATCCAGCGGCCTGGTCGGTCGACGACTCGTATCTCTTCGGGCCTGATGTGTTGGTCGCGCCTGTGCTTACTGCGGGCGCTACGGCCCGTACTGCGTATCTTCCGGCGGGAGTTGTCTGGACGGATGCGTGGACGGGTGAGGTGTATGAGGGTGGGGCGGCTGTGACTGTGGACGCGCCGCTGGATCGTATTCCGGTGTTTTTGCGGGATGGGGCGAGCCTTCCGATCGCAGGGTAGTGGGGCAGGGGGTTCAGGGGCGGGTGCGGGTGCTTCGTGGCTTGTCGCGCAGTTCCCCGCGCCCCTTTGGGGCGCGCACTCGTTCGGTACGTTTCCTCTGTCCCCTGCGGAAAGGAACCCCGCCCGTGTCTGGCACCAACCTCCCCCTCACGCTGGCCAATCTGCTGCTGCGGCCCGCGTTCGGTTCTCGGCGCGATCCTGACCGGGTCTTCGAGCGGATCGTCGGGAAGGCGGGGTGGACGGACGGGGACGAGTGGTTCGTGGACGGATTACGGCCGCTGCTGCGTGAGTGGGCGGCCGATGAAGACCTGTCGCCGGTCGGGTGGCAGTCCGCGCAGGCCCATGTGCGCAGGCATCTCACCAACCGGGCCCGGATCCGGCGGTTGATCGCCGCGAACCCAGCGATCGCCCAAGAACCCGTCGAGAAGCCGGTGTTCGTGGTCGGGCTCCCGCGTACCGCCACCACGCTCACCCATGGCGTGCTGTCCCTCTCCGGCGAGCATCGGTGCCCCCGGCTGTGGGAGCTGCTCGCCCCCGGGCTCGAACCGTCGGTCCGTGAGCGGAAGAAGGCGGTCACGGCCGCGCGGCGGACGCTCGACGGGACGTATCTGCTCTCCCCGCGCTTCCGCGAGATCCATCCCATGACCGCCGAGGGCCCCGAGGAGGACACCTTTCTCCTGCCGCACGCCCTGGTGCCGCTGTCCCAGGCCCGGCTGCCCGAGTACCACGCCCAGCAGTTCACGCGGGACTTCGTCCCCGACTACCGCCATCTCAAGGAGTGCTTCCAGGTGCTCCAGTACGGCCGGCCTCGGCGTCGCTGGATCCTCAAGTCCCCTATGCACACGGGGAATCTGGACGCCCTGCTCCGTGTGTTTCCCGACGCCACGCTCGTGTGGACGCACCGCGACCCGGTGACCGCCGTCGCCTCGTTCTGCAGTCTGGTCGAGTGCGGGATGGCCATCTCCCGGCGCAGGATCGACCTGCACGCCCTCGGCGCGACCTGGCTCGACCTGCTGAGCCGCTCCGTGCGGCGCGGGCTCGCGGCCCGGGACGGGTTCCCGCGCGAGGCGGTGGTGGACGTGCCGTACTCCTGGCTCGGCACCGACCCCGCCGCGGGCGCCCCGAAGCTGTACGGGGCCGTCGGCGCCCGCTGGACCGACGCGGACGCGGCACGGCTCCCCACGGTCGCCACCCACCTCAGGGGCAGCCGCCCCCACCGCTACGACCTGGCCCGTTACGGCCTGACCAAGGCCGATGTCGAGGCGGCCTTCGCCGACTACAACGCGCTGCGGGCCGAGGTCGACCGCGCCTGAACGGCGCGGCCGCCCCCGACCCCTGTCGGATCGTCAGCTGCTGCTGACGGTCAGGTTGTTGGTGGCGAAGTCCAGACCACCGGAGGACGAGGTGATCTCGAACCCGAACTGCACGTCACCGATGGTCTCGTTGCCGAACCAGCCCTTGGTGTCCTTGATCCACTTGAGGATCGGCAGGACGTTGACGGTGCCGGAGGTGGAGTCCGAGGTGCGCAGGAACGAGAAGACCTCGTTGGCGCCGTTGTTGCCCTTGTAGACGGTCCAAGTGTGGCCGCCCAGGGTCACGTTGCCCTGCGAGGTGCCCAACGGACCGACGGCGCCGTTGTAGTTGACCCAGAGCATGATCTCGTAGTCGTAGTCGGTGTCCCAGATGTCGTACGACGTGTTGTACGCGCCGGACGACGGGACGGTGACGTTGTAGCTGCTGGAGAGCGAGCCGAGCGAGGTGATCGTCTTGTTGATCACCTTCTTGGAGTTGGGGTACGACTTGATGCCGCCGGTGTTCGGGTGGTTGGCCCAGACACCCCAGTTGGTACCGGAGTTGGCCCAGATGCACTGACTGCCGGCGCCGGAGCCCCAGATGTTGTTGTAGAGGGTGTAGCCGTTCAGCGAGGTGTTGCCCCACTGGTCGCAGGAGTTCCAGACGGCGGCCGAGGCGGGGGCGGAGGCGAGACCGATGGTGGCGCCGAGCGCGAGAGCGGGGGCCAGCAGGGCCTTGGTGACCCGGCGGCTCAGGGTGCGAGTACGGGTGCGGGTGCGTGTTGCCATGGGGTTCCGTTCCTTCCATGGGTGGGGGGAGATGCGGGTGGTGGGGGGTTGTGTGCTGTTGTCTGCTGCGCTGTTCCTCGGTGCGGTTACCGCGGCCCCAGATCGAGGACGCGGTCTTCTCCGGCGACGAGGTCGAGCGTGCGTGCGCCGGAGGAAGTCCTGAGGTCGATGCGGTGCGTTCGGGTGGGGCGTACGACAGCCCGGCCCCGCCCCGGTCCCCAGTCGAGGTCCACCTCCGCGCCGAACCGCGTGCGTACGCCCCGAAGTTGACCGGTGGGGCAGGCCGCCGGGAGCGCGGGCAGGAGGACCAGCCGGTCGGGGGTCGACTGGATGAGCGCCTCGATCAGCACGGCGGGCAGGGTGTGCGCGGCGTCCGCGTTGTAGACGTCCCGTTCCGGGTAGTGCGCGCTCATCAGGGAGGCGTGGAAGAAGTCGCCGTCGAGCACCTGGCCGAGGGCCTGGGTGACCCGTTCGCCGTCGCGGAGGCGGGCCGCGATCAGGGCGTGGTGGAGGTGCCCGTGGGCCGAGTCGTTCTCGGCGCCCCGGAGTTGGAGGGCGCGGTACGCGGCGGTGGCGAGGTCCGGGGTGTCGTACGGATTGATCTCGTCGAGGGGCCAGACACCGTAGAGGTGGCTGAGGTGGCGGTGGTCGTAGGTGTCGTCCAAGCCTGGCCAGGCCCATTCGGCGAGGGCTCCGTCGGCGTTGATCCGGTGGGGCGGGAGACGGTCGGCCAACGCCCGCCAGTGATCCGCCCGTTCCGGGTGGTACTTGGCTGCGGTGAGCAGGGCGTGCCGGGCCGCCGAGAGGTCCATCGCCGCGTTGATCGCGCCCCAGCTCGCGTTCGCCGGACGGTTCTCGGGCGAGTACGAGGGGACGACGACGAGGTGGCCGTCGGCGTCGGTGCGCGTGAGGAAGTCCTCGTAGAACAGGGCGACTTCGGCGAGAGCGTGTGCGGTGCGCGCGTCCTGCTCACCGCGGGTCTCGTCGTGGTCGACGAGCGGCTTGAGCAGCCAGTCGGCGCCGGCCGTCCAGAGGTGCAGCGGATATTCGCGGCTGAAGTGGTACGTCAGCCCGGACTCGCCGTCGGTGTGCGCGGGTGCCATGACGCCTCGCGTGCCGAAGACGGTGCGGGCGTTCTCGCGCCAGTCGTCGAGTTGACCATGGATCAGGGAGGCGAGGGCTTCCGTGACTTCGGGGAGGGCGCCGGGCGCGGCCGATGCGGTCTGGAGGTTGACGTTGGCGTCGTTGGTGAACGCGCCCGCCCACGCCGTGTCCCAGTCTCCGGTCCACAGGCCGACCAGGCGGGGCGGGAGCATCCCGCTGGCGGAGAGCAGGTGGTAGCGGCCGGCGGCGAAGAGACGTTCCAGGAGGGCCGGGCTCTTGGTGCGGGTGAGCAACTCGGCGCCGGACAGGGCACGTTCGGCTTCGTCGGCGGCGAGGTCGAGGGTGACGCGGTCGTAGGCGGTGCGGTGGAGGGGGGTGTGGCGGGCGAGGAGACGGTCGTACGTCTGCCTGCTCGGCGGCTGTTCGTCGTCCGCGTCCGGGAGCAGCTCACGTAGGGCGTGGGCGACGTCCGCCGTGTCCAGTTCGCCGACGTGCCGGACGACTCGCGTCAGCAGCAGCACGGACTCCGCGCCCTCGACCCGGACGCCGGGCGGGGTGAGGGTCGTAGCGCCGCCGGTGGGGACGACGAGGGTCACGCCGGTGTACGCGCGGTCGCTGTCGGGGTAGCGGGCGCGGAGCGTGAGCAGGGCGCCCTCGGGGGTGCGCACCACGCTCTGGCCTACGCCCAACTCGGCCGGGGCGCCCGGGAGTCGGTGGTCGAGGTCGATGTCGAGGGTGAGACCCGGACCGCCGGGGTCGCCGGATCCTCCGCTGACGTACTGGACGACGACGTCGTCCGCGCGGGACACGAAGACCCGGCTGCGCCAGCCCTCGCACCCGGCCTCGACGATCCCGGTGGTGAAGTCGACGGCCCGGCGGTAGTCCCGTCGGTCCCCCGCCGGGCCTCCTCCGCGCAGCCGCACCTGGAACGCCGGATGGAAGGGCTGCACCCATTGCAGCTCCCGCCCATCGGTGAAGCTCTCGGCGGCCGTGGTGTCCCCGGCCAGCAACCGGTCCTGGAGGTCGGCCAGTTGGTCCGCCAGCCGCGGTGGCCGCGCGTGCTCGCTGCCGTTCGGGCGGACGAGGGTGTGGTGCGTGACGACGACCCGGTCGTTGTCCGCGTCGCCGAACACCAGAGCGCCGTGGCAGCCGTTGCCGCTCAGATAGCCGTCCTCCCAGCGGACGGCAGGGAGCGGCTCCCAGGTTCCGTGAACGGGTCCGCCGGTCATGGCTTCAGCACCGCCACTCCGTACCGGCCGAGTTGGACCGCGTCTGTGACGGTGTCAGCGGTCAGCAAATCTCCGTGCACACCGGGAACTTGGACGGTCACCGGGTCGGTGCCGTGGTTGAGGAGGAAGAGCAGCTCACCGCGCCGGACCGCCTCGACCCTGTCGGGCAGGGCCTCCAGCACCGGCCGGACGCCCGCGCCCGCGCCGATCCGGGCGAGGAGATCCCGGAGCGCGTCGGGCTCGGGGAGCGTGGAGACGTACCAGGCACGCCCCTTGCGCAGCACCGCCGGCAGCCCGTCGAGTTCGCCGCCCTTGTACGGGGTGACCTGGTCGGCGTCGTCGGCCTCCAGCTCCTCGGACCACAACTGACCCCGGAATCCGTCGACTTCGACGCTCTCCCCCGCGTCCAGCGGCCACCACTCGTGCAGGGTGCGCAGCCCGAACAGCTCGCGCAGCCGCTCGTCCATGCCGCCGGGGCGTACCCGGTCGTCCTCGTCGGCGACTCCGGTCAGGAAGCCGCAGACGAGGGTGCCGCCGCCGCGTACGTAGGCCAGGAGGTTGTCGATCGCCATGTCCGTGAGCAGGTACAACTGCGGTACGACGACGAGCCGGTAGGCCGACAGGTCGTGCTCGGGGTGGGCGAAGTCCGTCGCGAGGTGTGCTTCCCACAGGGCCCGGTGCCAGGCCCGTACGACCTGCGGGTAGTCCACCTCGGAGGAGAGCCGCCCGTCCTGGGCGCCTCCCCACCAGGCGTGCCAGTCGTGGAGAACGGCGATGTCGTTGGCGGTATGACTGTCCGTCACCTCAGCGCCGATGGCGGCGAGTTCGGCGCCGAGCTGCTTGACCTCCTGGAAGGTCCGGCCGTGCTCACCCGCGTGGCTGACCATGCCGGAGTGGAACTTCTCGGCGCCCTGGCGGGACTGGCGCCACTGGAAGTAGCAGACGGCGTCGGCGCCGCGTGCCACCGCCTGGAGCGACCAGAGGCGGTTGAGGCCGCGCGGCTTGGGGTGGTTGACGCCCCGCCAGTTGACCGGACCGGCCGCCTGTTCCATCAGCATCCACGGGCCGCGTGCCTGCGAACGCGTCATGTCCTGCACGAGCGCGGCCTGTTGGGCGCCGAGCGGGTCGCGCGGGTCGGGGTAGAGGTCGACGGAGACAAGGTCCTCCTCCTGGACCCAGCGCCAGGCGTCCTGGCCCACCCACATCGGCATGAAGTTGGTGGTGACCGGGAGGTGCGGGGTGTGGCGGCGGACGATGTCGCGTTCCGCGAGGTAGCACTCCAGGAGGGCGTCGGACGTGAAGCGTTTGAAGTCCAGTACCTGGGTCGGGTTCCGCATGTAGTGCGGGAGGCGCGGCGGCAGGATCTCGTCCCAGTCGCCGTACCCCTGGCTCCAGAAGGCCGTGCCCCAGGCGGTGTTGAGGGCGTCCAGGGTCCCGTACTTGCCCTGGAGCCAGCGGCGGAAGGCGGCGGCCGACTCGTCGCCCCAGTCGTAGGTGCAGTACTCGTTGTTGATGTGCCACATGGTGAGGGCGGGGTGGCCGCCGTAGCGGGCGGCGAGGTCCTCGGTGATGGCGGCGGCGTAGCGACGGTAGGTGGCGCTGGAGTGCGCGAAGTGCTGGCGCCCGCCCCACCATTCGATCCGGCCGTCCTCGGCGACGGGCAGGGTTTCGGGGTGCAGCCGGCCCATCCAGGGCGGTGGCGAGGAGGTGGGCGTGGCGAGGACGACGCCGATGCCGTTGTCGTGCATCAGGTCCATCAACCGGTCCAGCCAGCCGAACTCCCGTGCCCCGGGCCGGGGTTCGAGCTTCGCCCAGGAGAAGACGCCGAGGGTGACGGAGTTGACGCCGGCGTCCTTCATCAGCCGGACGTCCTCGGGCCAGGTCTCCTCGGGCCACTGCTCGGGGTTGTAGTCGCCGCCGAAGAGGATCCGCCCCCGGGTGGCATCGCTGAGGCTGGGCATCAGACGGGCTCCCCGTACTGGATGCCGCGCCCGTTGGTGGCGAGGTACACGCGGCCGTAGATGCGCGGGTCGCCGGTGATCACCTCACCGGTCCAGCCCCACTGATGGGCGTCGTCGTTGATCCGCGTCCAGGTCTTCGCCTCGTCGTCGGAACGGTAGACGGCGGTGATGGCCTCGGTGGAGCCGACCATGTAGATCGCCGGGTAGGCGGCGCCCTCCGCGGCCCGACCGAACCCGAGGGTGTACGAGGCCCAGCAACTGGCGACCTTGGTGAAGGTGACGCCGCCGTCGGTGGACCGGTGGAGCCCGTTCCACTTGACGCTCAGCCACAGGTCACCGGACCTGCCGGGCGCCGCGACCAGCTCGAACTGGCTGTCACCGGAGGGCAGCCCGCCCGCACGGGCAGTGAACGAGAGGCCACTGTCAGTGCTGGCGTATAGCGTTCCTGTGTCGGTGTCGTACGCGTAGAAGAGCGTCGGGTCGGCCGGGTCGGCGACCGGCGTGGCGCCCTTCGGAATGGAGGAGATCTCGGACCAGGTCGTGCCGTTGTCCGTGGAGCGGTGGGCTGGGTACTTCGTGCCGTCCCAGTGCACGAAGGTCCACAGCAGCACGCTGCCGTCGGCGTTGGTGGCGATCGGCCCCGGTGCGTTCTTGGCGATGTCGGGCTGGGCAGCGAAGGGCGCCCAGCTCCGCCCGCCGTCGTTCGAGAAGGCACCGTTGCCGTTGTCGCCCCACCCTGCCCGGACGACGTACGACGGCTTGGCCGCGGCCTGGGCGAGTCCCGTCGCCGACCCGAACACGGGGTTCGACGCCATGCCGCGCGACGGAGACGCCGTGAGCCGCTCGTGGTACATCACGCCGATGTCCCCGAGTCCGCTGAGCAGGTGCGCCTCCCCGACCGGGGGCGAGATCAGCTGGCGCACGGACGTCTCCTCCAGGCCACGGATCTGCGGGGCCCAGTGCTTGAGGTCACGGGTGCCGTAGAGGGTCGCGCCGGTCCCGTACACAAGGTGCCGCGAGTCGTACGGGTCCAGCGCGAGCGCCTGGATCCACCAGCCGAACTTCGGCTTGTCACCACCCCACTTGAGGAAAGGAGTCTCGGACACGTCGAACACAGCAGCGTCCTTGAGGGACGTCCAGGTACGGCCGCCGTCCGTGGAGCGGAACAGGGTGTCGATGTCGGCCCAGCGGTTGTTGGTGGAGACGACGACGGTGCCGGCCCGGCAGGCGTCGACGGCGACTCCGCCATAGGCGAAGGTGTCGGCGGAGCCGTCGGCGGTGGTCCCGCCCGGCTTGACCGGGGTCACATCCGTCCAACTGCCCGTCGTGGTGCGCAGCTTGTGCACGCTGCCGTCGGACTGGCCGTTGGGCCCGGGCGCGTTGCCGTACGTCACGTACAGGTCGCGGGTGTGCCTGTCGTAGGCGGCGCGGATCGGGACCTTGGCGGAGGTGGCGCCGACGGGCTGCCCGGGCACGGCTTCCCAGGTCGTGCCGTCGGAGGTGCGGTACAGGTTGGCCGTACCAGCGGTCCCGTCGCCGTCGCCCCACCCGGCGTAGACGGCACGACCGACGGAGACCAGGAAGGTGACGCCCTGGCCACTGGCGCTCGGAGCGGCCGGGAAGGCACTGTCGGCTGCCCAAGTAGCGCCCCGATCCGTCGACTTGAGCAGCCCGTCGTGCCGGGTCCCCAGCCACAGGGTGTCGCTGTCCCGCGGATCGACGAGCAGCCGCTCACCGGCCCCCCGCCCGTCCTCGTTGGCCCCGAGCTTCACACCCAGATCGGTACGCGCCCAGGTCGCTCCCCGGTCCTCGGACCGCAGAACGGCCCCGTTCCCGGCCCAGGACTGGGCATAGGCACCGAGGGAGAGGTACACCCGATCGGGGTGCGCCGGATCGACGGCGATGGCCTCCACCCCGAGCAGATTCCAGTCGTCCCACCCGAGGTGATCGGTGAGCGGGGTCCAACGGGCGGCCCGCTCGTCCCACCGATAGGCCCCGCCGATGTCGGTACGGGCGTAGGCAAGCCCACGAACTGAGGGATGGAACAACACCCCGGTGACAAACCCGGTACCCCCGATGACGGCGGTACGCCACCGGTAAGCGGGAGCAGCAACTGCTGCCTGGGCAGCCGTACCGGACACCGACACGGCGGAGAGCGCACCAACAGCAGCGGCCCCGGCAAGAACAACACGTCTACTCGGACGAGACGACGAAGACATGACTTACCTCGATCTTGAAAAGAGAGGGGAGGAAAACGCGCCCCAAAGGGGCGCGGGGAACTGCGCGACAAGCCACAACGCACCCGCAGCCGCCAACCGACAGCAAGCGGCACCCCGTACCGCGAAACCTGACCGTCAGCCCTTGATCGCCCCGGTCAACATGCCCTTCTTGAAGTGCCGCTGCACAAACGGCGACAACACAGCCACCGGCAACAACGCCAACGTCATGACAGCCATCTGCACGGCAAGCGCAGAAAGCTGCCCCGTCTTGATCGCCTGCCCCATCCCCACCGGAGGTTCCTGCTTCTGCACAAGCTGGATCATCACGTTCTGCAGCGGCATCATGTCCTGGTCGCTCAGATAGATCGACGCGTTGAACCAGGCACTCCAGTAGCCGACCGCGTAGAACAGCGTGATGACGGCGATGACGGCCCGCGACAGCGGCATCACGATCGTCCAGAGGATCCGCCAGTCACCGGCTCCGTCGATGCGTGCGCTGTCGATGAGTTCGGGTGAGATGCCCATGAAGAACCCGCGCAGGACCAGGATGTTGAAGACGCTGATCGCGCTGGGCAGGATCAGCGCGAGGTAGGTGTCGGTCAGGCCCAGGGACTGCACCAGCAGATAGGTCGGGATGAGGCCGGCGCCGAAGAACATCGTCGCGAGGAAGGTCATCAGGATCCAGCGGTGGCCGACCGAGCCGACGCGGGAGAGGCCGTACGCCGCGAGGATCGACACCGTCATGGAGAACAGCGTGCCGACGAGGGTGACGCCCAGGCTGACGAGGCTGGCCCGGGTGACCTGGCCGCCGCTCAGCAGCTCCTGGTAGGCGATGAAGGTGATGCCCTTGGGGATCATCACGAGACCGCCGGCCTCGGTGATGGTCTGTTTCGTGGACAGGCTGGTGACGACGACGATCCACAGCGGGAAGAGAACCCCGAGGCAGGCGCCCACCAGGACGATGCCCTTGCCGGCGAGCCCGGCCTTGCTGGGTTCGTCCTCCCAGGCGGGCCGGGGCGGGGCGGCCCAGCGGCTCGGGGCCGCCACACTCCGCCCGGCTGCGGCACGGGGCCGTTCATCGGTCGTGGCGCTCACTTCTTGTACACCCCCTGCTCGCCCATGAGATGGGCCACCTTGTTCGCCGCGAGGACCAGCCCGAGACTCACCACGCCCTTGACCAGTCCCGCGGCGGCGGCGTAGCTGAAGTCCTGGTTGCGTACGCCGTTCCACCACACGAAGGTGTCGAGGACCTCCGCCGCGCCCGGTCCGACCGCGTCGCGTTGGAGCAGGATCTGTTCGAAGCCGACCGTGAGGGCGTCGCCGACGCGGAGCACGAGCAGCAGGGCGATCACCGGGCGCAGCGCGGGCAGTGTGACGTGCCACATGCGGCGCCAGCGGCCGGCGCCGTCCATCGCGGCGGCCTCGTACAGGTCGGGGCTCACGGAGGCCAGCGCGGCGAGGAAGACGATGATGCCCCAGCCGGCGTCCTTCCAGACGCCCTCCGCCGTGACCAGGAACTTGAAGATCCCGGGGTCGGTCATCAGGTCGAAGCCCTCGTACCCGTGCTGTCGCAGGGTCTGCGCGATGATGCCGGCGCCGCCGAAGATCTGCTGGAAGACGGTGATGACGAGCACCCAGGAGAAGAAGTGCGGCAGGTACAGGATCGCCTGGGAGACCGCGCGTATCCGGGGCCTGATCACGCTGTTGATGAGCAGCGCGAGCAGGATCGGGATGGGGAAGAAGAGGAGCAGCTGGAGGGAGAAGAGGACGAGCGTGTTCTGTACGGCGTCCCAGAACGCGGAGTCCTCGAAGATCCGCTGGAACTGTTCGAGGCCGACCCAGGGGCTGTGGAAGATCGCGACGAAGCCGTTGTCGCTGACGTAGGGGTCGTACTCCTGGAAGGCGACGACATTGCCCAGGATCGGGATGTAGTTGAAGACCAGGACCAGCACGAGCGCGGGCACGGTCATCAGCAGGAGCGTGCGGTCGCGTCTGAGCCGCAGCCGCAGGCGCAGCTTGCCCGAGGGGCGGGCCGGCCCGGGTGCACCGGTCCCGGTGGCGTCGCCGGACACCTCCGAGGTCCCGGCCTGCTTCCCGATCACCTTCCCGGCCGTCATCCGGGCCTTCCTCGCCGACTGCTTCTGGGTCTCTGCCTCGGAACCGCCGCGAGGCACCGTGCTGTGGGACACGGCCGTCTCCTTGCCTCAGCTCCGGGTCACTTCGCCGCGCCGTTGGCGTCCAGCAGCTTCTGGTACCAGTCGCGCAGCTGGTCGCCGCCCTGGCTCTTCCAGTCGGACACCGCCTGCTGCATGTCGCTGATCTTCTTGCGGCCGCGGACGATGTCGTCCTCCAACTGCTCGAAGTCGTTGGAGAGGTTGGTCCAGCGGGTCGGCTCGACGACCTGCATGCCGAAGAACGGCGTCTTCTTCGTGAACGCGCCCATCCGCTGCTGCCACTCGACCTGCGCCTTGGCGATGTCGGGGAAGTCCGGGTGGGCGATGGTCGAGGCGGGGCTGGCGACCATGACGAAGGCGTTGGTGACCTCCTGGTTGCCCTTGTCGTTCTTCGTGGGCACCCCGTCCTTCACCGTGTAGTGCGTGCCCTCCACCCCGTAGTTGGTGAGCATGTACTCCTTGGTGCCGTACGGGGACGCGGTCACGTTGGCGACGGCCAGCACGTCACGGATCGTCTTCTCCGAGGCCTTCTTGCTGACGAAGGCGAAGATCCCGGCGGGCTGGACGGCGAACAGGGTGGGGTCCCCGCCGTCGTGGCCGAAGATGTCCATGCCCCCGATGCGGAACTCCTTGTTCTGGGTGGCCTGTTCGGCCGTCTTGCCCCACCACGTCGAGATGTCGTTGTTGAACATGAGCACCTCGCCCGAGGTGAAGCGGAGACCGGAGTCGCCCTGGTTCTGCGCCTTGGCGTCGGGGTGGACGACATCGGCGGCGTACAACTTCCGCGTCCACTCCAGGGCTTCGAGGTACTCGGGGGTCTCGACGCGGTAGACCAGCTTGCCGTCGACGAGGTTCCAGCCGAGGGACTTCTCGGAGCCGGAGAGCACCCCGAAGACGTTGAACGCCGTCCACTTCATGTCGTCGCACGCCCAGACCTTGGCCTTGGCGTTGGTGATGTCCTTGGCCAGCGAGAGGAACTCGTCGGCGGACGTGGGGAGTTCGTAGCCCTTCGCCTCGAAGATGTCCTGGCGGTAGTACGGCACGATGTTGACGACGTACGAGGCCGGCATGGGCAGACCGCGCAGTGCGCCGCCGAAGATCGAGCGCTGCCAGGCCTCCGTCGGGATGGCCGCGAGGTTCGGGAACTCCTTGACCGCATCGCCGGAGAGGTACGGGCCGAGGTCGGCGAACTTGCTGTTGATGGCGCTCGGTATCTTGCCGCCCATGTTCCAGCCGGGGATGACCACGACATCCGGGATGTCGCTGGAGGCGAGGACCGCGCCGAGCTTCTCGTCGTAGGTGTTGCCGTCCTGGTTCTGCCAGGTGACATCGACGCCGGTCAGGGCGTTCATCGCCGTGTAGTACGGGTTGTCGCCCTTCGGCGGGGTGCCCCAGAACGGCGACATGATCTTGATGCTGCTGCCCTTGCCGAGCTTCTGGGCCACCGAGGTCTTCAGGGCCGCCATGTCCAGCTTGCTGCTGAAGCCGATCGACGAACCGTTCTTCGACGGGATGTCGGGCGTCACCACGTTCTGCGCCACGAAGGTCGGGAGGATCTTCTTCGCGTCCTTGCCCGAGGTGGTGCCGTCCTTGGAACCGCCGCCGGAGCCACCGCAGGCGGCGAGCAGCGGCATCCCGCCCACCACCGCGGCGGCGGCGACCGCCGTGGAGGCGAGGAAGCTTCTCCGGCTCGGTGCGGAGGAGGCGGAGGAGGCATTCGGCGTCATTGCGTCAACCCTTCATGGCGCACCAGGACACCCGGCGGTGGAGCCGTCGGCTGCGGTGTCTTGTGTGTTACTGGCGTGACTCTCGTGACTGGTCGGGTCGAGGGAGTCCTCGGATGACTGCGGAGGACCGCTCTTCCCGGGTGGCGTTCCAGGAGGTGCTCCCGGTGGCTCCCAGTTAGTCGAAGCGCTTCGATGTTGCTGCGAGGTTAAGTGAACACCTGAGGGTGCACAAGGGTCGGCTCCAAGATTCCTCCGAGGTGTGGGGCCCTGCCAGGCGGCCCGAACCGCCCCCGTATGCCGCTTGACATCACGGGCGGGAAACGGATTTGTTGCACCTGGGTCTCTTGACACCCACCCCCACGTCGAATGAGCATCGAAGCGCTTCGAATGTGCCTCGCCGCCAGATCGCAAAGGGAACCCCACGTGACCGCACAAACGCCGTCTTCGCCGCCATTCCGCGATCCGCAGCTGCCGACCGCGAAGCGCATCGACGATCTGCTGTCGCGCCTGACCCTCGACGAACGGGTGGCTTTCCTCCACCAGTTCGCGCCCGCCGTGGAGCGCCTCGGCATCGCCGCCTTCCGCACCGGCCAGGAGGCGCTGCACGGAGTGGCCTGGATGGGCCCGGCGACGGTGTTCCCGCAGGCGGTCGGTCTCGGCGCGACCTGGAACGAGGAACTCGTGCACCGCGTCGGCGAGGCGGTGTCCAAGGAGGTCCGGGCGATGCGCGCCCGCGACGACCGCGTCGGCCTCAACGTCTGGGCACCGACGGTCAATCTGCTGCGCCATCCGCTGTGGGGCCGCAACGAGGAGGGCTACTCGGAGGACCCGAAGCTGACCTCGGCGATCGCCACCGCGTACACGCGCGGCTTGCGCGGCGACCATCCCGCGTACTGGCGTACGGCCCCGGTCCTCAAGCACTGGCTGGCCCACAACAACGAGACGGGAAGGGACGTCACCTCCTCCTCCGTCCGCCCGCGTGTCCTGCACGAGTACGATCTGCGCGCCTTCCGCGAGACGGTCGAGGCGGGTGCGGTGGCCGGGGTGATGCCCGCGTACAACCTGGTCAACGGCCGCCCCAACCACGTCTCGCCGCTCCTGGGCGAGCACCTGCGCACCTGGACGGACGCCGACCTGCTGGTCTGCTCGGACGCGGCGGCCCCCTCCAACCTGGTCGACTCGGAGCACTACTTCGACACCCACGAGGAGGCGACGGCCGCCGCGCTGATCGCCGGCGTGGACAGCTTCACCGATCACGGAACGGACTCCACGAAAATTATCGCCCGTGTCCAAGGGGCCCTGTCCCAGGGCCTGTTGACGGAGGCGGACATCGACAGGGCGGTCCGCCGTCAGCTCTCGGTCCGCTTCCGGCTGGGCGAGTTCGACCCGCAGTACGACCCGTACGCCGACACCAAGGACTTCGACACCCCGGCCCACCGCGCCCTCGCCCAGGAGGCGGCGGAGCAGGCGATCGTCCTGCTGAAGAACGACGACGCGACGCTCCCCCTGGCCCCCGACACCCGGATCGCGGTCGTCGGCCTGCTCGCCGACGAGTGCAAGGCCGACTGGTACAGCGGCACCCTCATCCACCGCTCGACACCGCTGGAGGCCCTGTACGAGCGCTTCGGCGCCGAGCGTGTCGAGTTCGCCGAGGGCGTGGACCGCGTACGGCTGCGCACGTCGGCGGGTACGTTCCTGCACGTACCGCCCGCCGAGGACGCGCCGGACGTCGCCCGGGGCGCCGAGGGCGCGCTGGACCCGGCCCTCCTCGCGGGCCGCACGGACCTGCCCCCGCTCACCACCGAGGCCGAGGGCACCGAGTTCGCGCTGATCGACTGGGGCGAGGGCGTCCTGACGCTGCGGGCCCCCGACGGCCGCTACCTCTCGGTCGCGGAGGACGGCTACGTACGGGCGTCGGCGGACCAGCCCGGCGGCTGGGTGGTCCAGGAGACGTTCCGCCTGGAGCCGCAGAACTCCCCCGATTCGACCAATTCTGCTGAAAACCACCACCACCTCCTCAGGCACGTCGGTACGGGTCGCCACGTCTCTGTCGCCGCCGACGGCGTGAAGGTTGCCGACGAGAAGGAGACGCCTCCGGAGATCTTCGAGCTGATCGTCACCGAACGCGGTGAGGAGTCGGTGAAGAGAGTGGCCGCGCGGGCGGACGTGGTCGTGGTGGTCGCGGGCAACGACCCGCACATCAACGGCCGCGAGACGGAGGACCGTACGACGCTCCATCTCCCCGCCCACCAGCAGCGCCTGCTGACGGCGGCCCGCGACGCGAACCCGCGCACAGTCCTGGCCCTGACCTCGGCATACCCGTACGCGGTGGACGTCACGGACCTCCCGGCGGCCCTGTGGACGGCGCACGGCGGCCAGGCGGCGGGCACGGCGCTGGCCCGCGTCCTGGCGGGCGACGTCTCACCGGCGGGCCGCCTCCCGCAGACCTGGTACGCGGCCGACGCCGACCTCCCCGACCTGCTGGACTACGACGTCATCGGCTCCCGGCAGACGTACCTCTACTTCGAGGGCACCCCCCTGTTCCCCTTCGGCCACGGCCTGTCGTACGCGACGTTCGCGTACGGCGACCTGACGGCGGAGGTGGCGGACGAGGAGACGCTCCGGGTGTCGTTCACTGTCGCCAACACCGGGTACGTCATGGCGGACGAGGTGGCGCAGCTGTACACGAGGGCGCCGGAGTCACCGGTCGCCCGCCCGCGCCGGGAACTGGTGGCCCACCGCCGAGTCACCCTGTCACCGGGAGAGTCGGCGACCATGTCCTTCGAACTCCCGCTCAGCTGCCTGGAGTTCTGGGACGCGGGGAGCAACGGCCGGCGCCTCGCCCCGGGTTCGTACGAACTCCTGGCGGGCGCGTCGAGCGAGGACATCCGCGCTCGTACGACGGTCCAGGTGACCGGCACACCGTCTGTGCCGCGCCCGGTGCGCCAACTAGGCCTGTCGGCGGCCGACTTCGACGAGCAGAGGGGCATCGAGATCGTCGACCGTACGAAGGTGTCGGGCGACGCGGTGACACCCACGGGGAGCGGAGAAGCCGAACTCCTCTACCGGGACTGCGACTTCGGGGCGGGGGTCACGGAGGTCACGGTGACGACGGCGGGCGAGGGAGTCGTGGAGGTGGAGGTCGTACTGGACGACCGCGCGGCGACGGCCGTACTGACACCGACGCCGACCGGGGGCCCGTACGACTACACGACGGGGCGGGCGGCGCTGGCCGTCGACGGCGTGCGCGACGTACGCGTGAGGCTGCGCGGCCCGCTGAGGCTCGCGCACGTCGGCTTCTCCGGCTGAGGGTCCGGAGAAGCCGACGCATGAAAGGGGGCATGGAAGGGGCCCGGCACCGGAAGGCATCGGTGCCGGACCCTTTCGTGACGGCGCGTTCGCGTCATCGGCGAGTGTATGTGAAAACGGTTCCCATTAGCTAGAGGGCGAGGCCGGTCAGTACGAGGACGCGCTCGTACGTGTAGTCGTCCATCGCGAACTTGACGCCCTCGCGGCCGACCCCGGACTGCTTGGCGCCGCCGTACGGCATCTGGTCGGCGCGGTAGGAGGGCACGTCGCCGATGACGACACCGCCGACCTCCAGGGCGCGGTGGGCGCGGAAGGCGGCCTGGAGGTCGTGGGTGAACACGCCTGCCTGGAGGCCGTACTTGGAGTCGTTGGCGGCGGCGAAGGCCGCGGTCTCGCCGTCCACCTTCTGCACGGTGAGGACCGGCCCGAAGACCTCCTCGCAGGAGATGGTGACATCGGCGGGTACGTCGGTGAGGACGGTGGGCGCATAGGAGGCACCGTCGCGCTTGCCCCCGGCGAGAAGGTTCGCACCGGCTCGCACAGCCTCATCGACCCACGTCTCGACCCGCTTGGCGGCGTCCTCGCTGACCAGCGGCCCGACGTCGGTGGCGCCGTCGGCCGGGTCGCCGGTCACCTGGGCCTCGACGGCGGCGACGATACGGGGCAGCAGCCGGTCGTACACGGAGGCGTCCGCGATGACCCGCTGCACGGAGATGCAGGACTGGCCGCCCTGGTAGTTGGAGAACGTGGCGATACGGGTCGCCGCCCAGTCGAGATCGGCGTCGGAGGCGTAGTCGGCGAGGACGACCGCCGCGCCGTTGCCGCCGAGTTCGAGGGTGCAGTGCTTGCGCGGGACCGAGTCCATGATCGCGTAGCCGACCTTCTCGGAGCCGGTGAAGGAGATCACGGGCAACCGCGGGTCCTGTACGAGGGCGGGCATACGGTCGTTGGCGACCGGGAGGATGCTCCACGCGCCGGCGGGCAGGTCGGTCTCGGCGAGGAGTTCGCCGATGAGGAGGCCGGAGAGGGGGGTGGCGGGGGCCGGCTTGAGGATGATGGGGGCGCCTGCCGCGATCGCCGGGGCGATCTTGTGGGCGCAGAGGTTGAGAGGGAAGTTGAAGGGGGCGATGCCGAGGACGACGCCCTTGGGGAAGCGGCGCGTGAGGGCGAGGCGGCCCTGTCCGCCGAGGTCGGTGTCGAGGCGCTGGGCCTCGCCGCCGTTGAAGCGCCGGGCCTCCTCGGCGGCGAACCGGAACACCGAGACGGCTCGGCCGACCTCGCCGCGGGCCCACTTGATCGGCTTGCCGTTCTCGGCGGAGATGAGCTGGGCGATGTCTTCCGTGCGCTCGACGAGGCGGCGGCTGACGTGGTCGAGGGCGGCGGCGCGGATGTGGGCCGGGGTGGCGGCGAACTCGTCGCGGACGGCGTGGGCGGCGGCGACGGCTTCCTCGACCTGGGCCTCGGTCGGCACGCCGACCTTGCCGACGAGGCGTCCGTCCCAGGGGGAGGTGACGTCGAAGGTGGTCTCGCCGGTGGCCGGGCGGCCGGCGAGCCAGAAGGCGTGGGTGAGGGGCGGCGTGGAGGTCATGGGTACACGGTAGGGCGGGGAGGGGGTGGGGTTGTTTGTCCGGGGTGGAGTGGTGGGGGCGGGTTGTGCGACGGTTCGGCGGGGTGTTTCTTCGCCCCCGCCGCCCCTACCCGTTCCCATCCTCGGGGGCTCCGCCCCCGAACCCCCGCTCCTCAAACGCCAGAGAGGCTAACTACTAGCCCGTCCGGCGTTTGAGGAC
>NZ_JBSFDA010000122.1:0-31706 GCF_053593675.1 Streptomyces sp. NPDC002156
AACACCCTCCCGTGGCGCATCGCCCTCTTCTACGTCGGCGCCCTCACGGTCATCCCGGCGATCCGCCGGGCGGCTGTCCGCTACTTGCCGGTGAACTTCTCGTACTCCTTGAGCACCTCGTCCGTCGGCCCGTCCATGCGCAGTTCGCCGCGTTCCAGCCACAGGACACGGTCGCAGGTGTCGCGGATGGACTTGTTGTTGTGGCTGACGAGGAACACCGTGCCGGCGTGCTTGCGCAGCTCCCGGATGCGGTCCTCGGAGCGCTTCTGGAAGGACCGGTCGCCGGTCGCCAGGGCCTCGTCGATCATCAGTACGTCGTGGTCCTTGGCGGCGGCGATGGAGAACCGCAGCCGGGCGGCCATGCCGGAGGAGTAGGTGCGCATCGGCAGGGTGATGAAGTCGCCCTTCTCGTTGATGCCCGAGAAGTCGACGATCTGCTGGTAGCGCTCCTTGATCTCCTCGCGGGACATACCCATCGCGAGGCCGCCCAATATGACGTTCCGTTCGCCCGTGAGGTCGTTCATCAGGGCGGCGTTGACGCCGAGCAGGGAGGGCTGCCCGTCCGTGTACACGTGCCCCTTCTCGGCGGGGAGCAGGCCGGCGATGGCGCGGAGCAGGGTCGACTTGCCGGAGCCGTTGGAGCCGATCAGGCCGACGGCCTCGCCGCGGTAGGCGGTGAAGGAGACGCCCCGTACGGCGTGCACCTTGCGTACGCCGGGTGAGTCGCCGCGCTTGACGATGCGACTGAGGGCGGAGGTGGCGCTGCCCTTGCCGGTCTTGGCGCCGTTGACGCGGTAGACGATGTGGAGCTCGTCCGCGATGACAGTGGGGATCTTGTCCCCGGGAATCGGGTCAGCCACGGCCGTACCTCTCCTCCGCCTTCCAGAAGTACACGAAGCCGCCGAGGGCGAGGAGCGCGGCCCAGCCGCCCGCGACCGCCCAGACGTGCGGCGGCAGGTTCTCCGAGCCGTAGCCGTCGATGAGCGCGAAGCGCATCAGGTCCATGTAGATGGCGGCGGGGTTCCACTGGAGGACGTCGGCGAGCCACTGGGGCTTGTCGGCGAGCATGACCGGGATGGAGAACATCACGCCGGACGCGTACATCCACGTACGCATCACGAACGGCATCAGCTGGGCGAGGTCCGGCGTGGACGCGCCCCACCGGGCCATGATCAGCGCGAGGCCGGTGTTGAAGAGGAACTGGAGGACCAGCGCCGGGACGATCAGCAGCCAGGACAGCTTGGGGTAGCTGCCGAAGCCGACCGCCACCACGAACAGCACGATCATCGAGAAGAGCAGCTGCTGGAGCTGCTGCAGCGCGAAGGAGACCGGCAGGGCGGCGCGCGGGAAGTGCAGGGCGCGCACCAGCCCGAGGTTGCCGGAGATCGCGCGGACGCCCGCCATCACGGAGCTCTGCGTGAAGGTGAACACGAAGACGCCCGTGACGAGGAACGGGATGTACACCTCGCGGGGCATGCCCCGGTCGGCTTCGAGGATCACGCCGAAGATGAAGAAGTACACGGCCGCGTTCAGCAGCGGTGTGGCCACCTGCCACAGCTGGCCGAGTTTGGCCTGGCTGTACTGGGCGGTCAGTTTCGCCTGCGAGAAGGCGAGGATGAAGTGACGCCGTCCCCACAACTGGCGGACGTACTCGACGAGTCGGGGACGGGCGCCGCTCACGGCGAGCCCGTACTTCGCGGCGAGTCCGGCCGCGGAGAGGCCGTCGTCGGGTGACGGTCGGTCGCTCACCGCGACACCGCCGTCATGCGTTGTCTCACTCACAAATGGAAACTTTCGTCTTCAATATGCGCAGCTGAACGGGGCAGAGCGCGGGCCGGGGAGCAGAGTGCGGTCGGCCCGCGGGGGCACTGGGTAAGAGCTTCTCAGATCACTGGGGGGCGGCCCAGTCGGGTCAGCCGCCACACCGTACGCCACCGGATGGGCCGGCGGGGTCCGCACGGGGTGGTCAGGCCCTCCTTGAACCCGCCCCACCAGGCTCTGAGCGCCGGGCGGGAGGGCCGTCGGAGGAGTGTGAGGAGCAGCCAGTCCCCCAGGTACACGGGTACGAGGGGGGCCGGAAGGTTGCGGCGGGCCAGCCAGACCCGGTTGCGGGCGACCATGCGGTGGTAGACCGCGTGCCGGGAGGGCGCGGTCGTGGGGTGGTAGAGCAGCATGTCGGCCCGGTAGTCGATCATCCAGCCCGCGTCGAGGGCCCGCCAGGCCAGGTCGGTCTCCTCGTGGGCGTAGAAGAACTCCTCGGGGAGGATGCCCACTTCGGCGAAGACCTTGGTGCGGACGGCGTTGGCGCCGCCCAGGAAACTGGTGACGCGGGAGCTGCGCATCGGGTCCGTGGTGCCCGGGCGGGGCACATGGCGGCGCTGGGTGATGCCGGTGTCGGGGTCGGCGATGCGGAAGCTGATGATGCCCAGTTCCGGGTCGTCGGTGAAGGCCCGGCGGCACAGTTCGGCGGTGTCCTGGTGGCCGAGGAGGCCGTCGTCGTCGAGGAACATCAGGATGTCGACGTCGCCGCCGGCCGGGCCGAACGCCTCGATGCCGACGTTGCGTCCGCCGGGGATGCCGAGGTTCTCGGGCAGTTCGATGCTCCGTACGCCCTCGGGGAGGTCGGGGACGGGCGAGCCGTTGCCGACCACGACGACCTCGACCGGGTCGCCCTCCTGTTTGGCGATCGAGTCGACGAGGGCGCGCAGTTCGTCGGGGCGGTTGCCCATGGTGATGATCACCGCGCCGACTCTCATGGCGCTCCTCACCGGAGCCTGCTGGAGGCGAGGATGGACACGAGGTGCAGCACGGTCTGCAGGATCGCGATGCCGGCCAGTACGGCGATGCCGAGACGGGTCCAGAACAGGTCGCCGCCGAAGGCGTCGAGGATCGCCACGAAGAGGATGAACAGGCTCGCCTCGACGCCACCGATCAGCCGGTGGAACTTCAGGGCGGCGGCGGCCTTGCGGGCCAGGGCGAGCCCCTCGGACCGCGGCACCGACAGCTCCTCCTTGGCCGCCTCCAGACCGCTGCGGGACCGGGCCACGTCCACCAGGTCGGTCTCGGCCTTGATCAGGATCGCACCGAGCGCGGCCAGGGTGCCGAGGAACGCCCACAGCCACTCGGGCGCCCCGGAGCCGTCCCACAGGTCGGCGCCGCGCAGCCCGAAGCCGATCAGCAGGGCCGACTCGGAGAGGTAGTGGCCGATGCGGTCGAGGTACACGCCGGTGATCGAGGTCTGGTTCCGCCAGCGGGCGATCTCGCCGTCGACGCAGTCGAGGAGCAGGTACAGCTGGATCAGTACGGCACCGAGAATCGCCCCGGTGAGGCCGGGCACCAGGAGGGCCGCGCCCGCCAGACCGCCCGCGACGACCATCAGGTACGTGAGCTGGTTGGGCGTGATCCTGGTGTCCACCAGGTACGGGTCGACCCGCAGGGACACCTCGCGCATGTAGAGGCGTCCCGCCCAGTGCTCGCCGCTGCGCCGGTCCTTCACCCCTTCGGGGTGGACGACGGGGCGTAGTTCAGCTACCGATGGCCTTGACATAGTCCGCGTACGTGTCCTTGATCTGGTCGTTCGTGAGGTCGAGGTGTTCCAGGATCGTGTAGCGACCGGGTCTGGTCTGCGGGGCGTACTCGACGACCCGTACGAACTCGTCCGTGGTGAAGCCGATCTCCTCCGGCAGCACCGGCAGCCCGTGCCGGCGCAGTACCTCGGCCATGTACGCCGACTCCTCGTGCGCGCCCCGGAGGTACATGGCGAAGGCGGCGCCGAGGCCGCACTGTTCGCCGTGGCTGGCGGCCCGCTTGGGGTACAGCAGGTCGAAGGCGTGGTTGATCTCGTGGCAGGCGCCGGAGGAGGGGCGGGAGTCGCCCGACACCGACATGGCGATACCGGTGAGGACCAGTGCCTCGGCCAGCACCTGGAGGAACGCGTTGTCGCCGATCCCGCCGGGGTGGCGCAGGACGGCCTCGCCGGCCTGGCGGGCCATCGCGGCGGCGAGGCCGTCGACCTTCTCGCCGTTGACCTCGCTCGCCAGCTCCCAGTCGGCGACCGCGGAGATGTTCGACATGGCGTCGCCGATCCCGGAGCGCACGAACCGCGCCGGGGCCTCACGGATCACGTCGAGGTCGATGACGACGGCGATCGGGTTCGGTACGCCGTACGAGCCACGCCCCGCGTCGTTGTCGAGGGTGGCTACCGGGGAGCACAGGCCGTCGTGCGCGAGGTTGGTGGCGACGGCGACCAGCGGCAGGCCCACGCGGGCCGCGGCGAACTTGGCGCAGTCGATGATCCGGCCGCCGCCGAGGCCGACGACGGCGTCGTAGTGGCCGGACTTGATGGCGTCGGCCAGCCGGATCGCGTCGTCGATGGTGCCGCCGGCGACCTCGTACCAGCTCGCGCCGGGCAGCGCCGGGGTGAGCCGGGCGCGCAGCTTGGCGCCGGAGCCGGCGCTGACCGCGACGGCGATCTTCCCGGAGTGCGAGATCCGCTGGTCGAACAGCACGTCCGCCAGATGGTTCAGGGCCCCCCGGCGGATGTCGACGACGACCGGCGAGGGGATCAGCCTCGTCAGTACCGGCACGCGATCTCCCGTCCTCGGGCGAGATCGTCGTGGTTGTCTATCTCGACCCACGGGACCTCGCCTATGGGTGCCACGTCGATCCGGAAGCCGCGGTCGACCAGTTCCTGGTAGCCGTGCTCGTAGAACTGCTGGGGGTCGGTCTCCCACACGGTCTTCAGGGCATCGGCCAGTTCGGCGGCGGCGGCGCCCTCGATGAGGGTGACGCCGATGTACTCGCCGGTGGCCTCGGCCGGGTCCATCAGCTTGGTGATCCTGCGCACGCCCTTCTCCGGGTCCACGATCACCTTCATCTCCTCGTCGGCGAGATCCTTCACCGTGTCGAGGGCCAGGATGATGCGCTTCCCGTCGCCGCGCGCGGCGAGCAGGGTCTTCTCGACGGAGACGGGGTGCACGGTGTCGCCGTTGGCGAGGATGACCCCGTCGGCGAGGGCGTCCCGGCCGCACCAGAGGGAGTAGGCGTTGTTCCACTCCTCGGCGCGGTCGTTGTCGATGAGGGTGAGCTTCAGCCCGTACTTCTCCTCCAGGGCCGCCTGCCGCTCGTACACGGTCTCCTTGCGGTATCCGACGATGATCGCGACCTCGGTGAGGCCTATCTCGGCGAAGTTGGCGAGGGTGAGGTCGAGGACGGTGGGGCCGTCCTCGTCGCCCGCGGGGCCGACCGGCACGAGAGCCTTGGGCAGGCTGTCGGTGTAGGGGCGCAGACGCCGTCCGGCGCCGGCCGCCAGCACGAGGCCGATCATGCGGGTTCTCCTTCGTCGTGTACGGCGGGCGCGCCGCCCTGGTGGGCGGTCACCCAGTAGCGGATGCTCTCGGCGAGCACCAGCAGGGCCACGGCCACGGCGAGGACCGTGAGCGCGACCACGAACTGCGAGGCACTGAGCAGTGCGGCCAGTACGACGACCATCAGCGTCCGGCCCTCGTGCCCTCCGCTCGCCCGTACCAGCCAGCGCGGGGGCGCTCCGGCGTTGCCACGGATGCGGTACACCGTGTCGTAGTGATGGTAGGCGACGGCAGCCACGAGGCCGAAAGCCGCGGGAAGTGCTCCGTTTACCTCCGCTTTGCCCGCGAGAAGGAGGACTGTGCCGTATTCGGCAGCCCTGAAGACCGGGGGGACGAGCCAGTCGAGGCGGCCCGTGAGGGGCAGTGCGACCGCGCTGCCCGCGCTGAACACGTACAGCACGGAGAGAGCGACGGGGATCGGGCTGCCGTACCCGCACACCGACACAGCGAAGATCAGCACCGCCGTGCCTTCCAGCGCGAGGAGCAGGCGCGAGCCACCCTGCGTGCGCCCGGGGATGCGCGCGACCAGCTCCGCGAGCGGCCCGCTGTCCGCGAGGTCCGCCAGGGCTTGCGCAGCGCGATCGGTGCGCTGGGCCGTTCGGGTGAGTGAGCGCAGGACGCGGCCCGCCGTGGTGTACGTCGCGGCGAAGCCGCAGCCGATGAGCAGCACGGTCAGGGTGGTCCGGGGGGTCGTGAACGCCGTGAGGACGGCGATCAGGGCCCAGCGCTCGCCGATCGGCAGGACGATCATCCGCCGTACCCAGACCGTCCAGCCGACGCCGTCGAGGCGGTCGGAGAGGGCGGCCGTGGGGCTGGTGTTGGCGGTGGCGTCGTGATTGGCCTCGTTGAAGGAGAAGTCGACGACGTGCCGGCAGGTCTGGAGGACCATCGCGCCAAGGGCGAGCGCCCATACGTCGTCGCCGCCCCGGGCCGCGCCCAGTGCGAGGCCCGCGTAGTAGGCGTACTCCTTGGCCCGGTCGAAGGTGGCGTCGAGCCAGGCGCCGAGCGTCGAGTACTGGAGGGAGTAGCGGGCGAGCTGGCCGTCCGTGCAGTCCAGGACGAAGGAGACGAGCAGGAGCAGGCCGGCGAGGACGAAGCCGCCGCGGGTGCCGGTGGCCGCGCAGCCGGCCGCGATGAGCGCGGTGAGCAGCGAGGCGGTGGTGACCTGGTTCGGGGTGAGGCCGCGGCGGGCGCACCAGCGGGCGAGGTAGCGGGAGTACGGGCTGACGCAGAAGGTCGTGAAGAAGCCGTCCCGGGACTTCACGGCCGACTTCAGGCGTACGGCCTCGTCGTCGACGGCGGCGACGGCCTGCCGTGCCTCGCCCAGGGCCTGCGGGTCGGCGGGGACGGCGGCGGTCAGGCTGCCCAGCTCGGGGCGGTGGACGTCGGCGCCGTCCGCCTCCAGGGCGAGGGCGATGCGGTCGGCGAGGCTGTCCACGGCGACGGCGGAGCCCGCCTTGCCGAGGCCCGTCGGGGCGTCCGCGTCCGTGGAGATCTCCCGGGCCAGTACACGGGTCAGGGCCGTGCGGCCGGCGTCGGGCTGGGCCGTCACGGCGCCCGGTACGGCGGCGAGCGGGAAGCGGGGGTCGGTGAGGCCGAGGCGCAGGGCGTGGAGGTGGCCGACGAATCGGGCGTCGACGATGGCGACCCGTTCGTCGCAGGCTGCTTCGGCGAGGAGGGTCTCGGTGCCGGCGACGTCGGTCGCGCTCCGCACGTCGAAGCCGAGGGACCGCAGATCGTCCTCGATCGACGATCCGGGAACCGGCTGACCCGTGAGGATGGCGGTCGGCAACCGAACTCACTCCCTGGACACCGACGTGTGCACGCCGGTCATTTACATGATGGTGGGGGAAACCCTGACCCACGGTGGCCGGGCAGCATGTCGGCAGAGGCTATCGGATGAGGCCGCGCCCGTGTTCACCGGCTGTTCATGGCCCCCCGCCGTGACCGCCGTCGGGGACCACCGCGACCGCTGCCGCCGAACCCGTTCCCGGGCGATCTCCGCACCCCTGACCTGCGATTCGTTTCCGCAGGTCAGGGCACATGACAACGGTGTTCAGCGTCGCGTTGCCACATACCCCCCACCCGTAGTTCACTGTGATCACGGGGCGGGGTTCGGGACTGAGTACGGGACGACACAGGAGGCGGCTTCCATGGGGGCTGGGCACGATCACGGGCACGCGCACGGCGCGCCGACCACGGGTACGGCGGCAGCGGCGTACCAGGGGCGGCTGCGTATCGCGCTGGCCATCACGCTCACCGTCATGGTGGTGGAGGTCGTCGGCGGGGTCGCCGCCGACTCGCTCGCGCTGATCGCGGACGCGGCCCACATGGCGACGGACGCGCTGGGCCTCGGCATGGCCCTGCTCGCGATCCACTTCGCGAACCGCCCGCCGAGCGGCAACCGCACCTTCGGGTACGCCCGCGCCGAGATCCTCGCCGCGCTCGCCAACTGTCTGCTGCTGCTCGGCGTCGGCGGATATGTCCTGTACGAGGCGATCCAGCGGTTCGTCACCCCCGCGGACACCGAGGGCGGGGTGACCGTCGTGTTCGGTCTGATCGGTCTGGTCGCGAACATGATCTCGCTGACGATGCTGATGCGCGGCCAGAAGGAGAGCCTGAACGTGCGCGGCGCCTTCCTGGAGGTCGCGGCGGACGCGCTGGGCTCCCTCGCGGTGCTGATCTCGGCGCTGGTCATCATGGCCACGGGCTGGCAGCGAGCCGACCCCATCGCCTCGGTCGTCATCGGTCTGATGATCGTCCCGCGAACCGTGAAGCTGCTCCGCGAGACCCTGAACGTGCTCCTGGAGGCGGCTCCCCGGGGCGTCGACATGGCGGAGGTGCGGGCCCACATAGTGGCGCTGCCCGGTGTGGAGGACGTACACGATCTGCACGCCTGGACGATCACCTCCGGGATGCCGGTGCTGTCGGCGCACGTGGTCGTCAGTTCGGACGTGCTGAGCAGCATCGGGCACGAGAAGATGCTGCACGAGCTCCAGGGCTGCCTGGGCGACCACTTCGACGTGGAGCACTGCACCTTCCAGCTGGAGCCGGGCGGGCACGCGGAGCACGAGTCCATCTGCCACTGAGCCCGTTCCACGGGCCGTGCCGACCGGAACGCAGCCGTCCGGCGCGCGCCCGCGTCCCCTTCTTCAAGCCCCCCTTCCGGGCGGTTCCACGGCCGGGTAACAGGGCACGATTGACTATCCGGTCGCTGTCCGGGGGCTTTCGCGCCGGACATGCGGGGGGTGCCGCGAAGTGCCGGGAGTGCCGGATTCGTACGGCAGACTTGGGGCTCGAAGACCGAGGCGAAGGATGGGTATGCCGATCACACCTGCCACCGCGACGCACAACAGTTCGTCGAACGGCACCGCAGAAGCGATCTTGCTCGAGCTGGTCGACGAGAACGGCACGACGATCGGAACCGCCGAGAAGCTCTCCGCCCATCAGCCGCCGGGTCTGCTGCACCGGGCCTTCTCCGTCTTCCTCTTCGACGAGCAGGGCCGGCTGCTGCTCCAGCAGCGCGCGCTGGGCAAGTACCACTCCCCCGGTGTCTGGTCCAACACCTGCTGCGGCCACCCGTACCCCGGTGAGGCGCCCTTCGCGGCGGCGGCCCGGCGGACATACGAGGAGCTGGGGATCTCCCCGTCGCTGCTCGCCGAGGCGGGCACGGTCCGCTACAACCACCCGGACCCGGAGTCGGGCCTGGTGGAGCAGGAGTACAACCATCTGTTCGTCGGGATGGCGCAGTCGCCGCTCGCGCCGGACCCGGAGGAGGTCGGGGACACGGCCTTCGTGACCCCGGCGGAGCTGGCGGAGCGGCATGCGAAGGAGCCGTTCTCGGCCTGGTTCATGACCGTCCTCGACGCGGCCCGCCCGGCGGTCCGGGAGCTGACGGGCCCGACGGCCGGCTGGTGACGGTTACGGCATCAGCTGTGCGGGTTTGAGCGGCAGGGCCGCCCAGACGACCTTGCCTCCGCTCGCCGTGTGTTCGATGTCGCACACCCCGCCCGCCTCCCTGGCGATCTCGCGGACCAGGAGCAGTCCGCGTCCGCCGGTCCGGCCGTGGTCGGCCTCCAGGGCGGTCGGGCGGTAGGGGTGGTTGTCCTCCACGGACACCCGCACCCACTCGGCGCCGACGGCGACCTCCACGGCGAGCGTCGGCGACAGCAGCGCCGCGTGCCGTACGGCGTTCGTCGCCAGCTCCGAGACGATCAGCAGCAGTCCGTGCACCAGGTCCGGCGAGGCGGGTACGCCCTGCCGGTACAGCAGGTCCCGGACGGCGTGCCGCGCCTGCGGGACGGAGGCGTCGACAGCGGGAGCGGTGAACCTCCAGACCCCTTCATAGGGAAGCGGATCCAGGGGTCTCCGCTCGATGGGCACGCCGTCGTCCGCTGGGCGTGCGTCCGACTCGCGCCCATGGTTCTCCATCGTCCGGTCGCCGCCCTCGCGCTCGATTGTCACCACACGACGAGTGTTGGTAACGCCGGGTCCCCACCGGAGAACTGAACAGAAGTCAGCACGTATCGAGCGCTTCTGACAGATGCGGTGCGGCACATGCATATATGCGACCGCGCCTGGTCACAACCTGCCGACTTCATGAACTATTCGGGTTGTACGGGTTTGACTGCCGCCCTCGTCGGGCGTTCGGCGTCGGCGGATACGATCCGGCCCATGGAGCCGCAGCTGACCCACAGTGCCGCCGAGGGTATCGCCACCGTCGTCATCCACAACCCGGCCAAGCTCAACGCCATGACGGCCGGCATGTGGCGGGCGCTGCCGCCGCTGCTCGACACCCTGGCCGCCGATCCGGACATACGGGTCCTGGTGCTCACCGGGGCGGGCGGGACGTTCTGCGCGGGGGCCGACATCTCGACGCTCCAGGGCTCGCCGGAGGAGGCGCAGCGGCTGGCCGTGCGGGCGGAGGACACGCTCGCGGCGTTCCCGAAGCCGACGCTGGCAGCGGTCCGCGGGCACTGTGTGGGCGGCGGGGTACAGCTCGCGGCGGCCTGCGATCTGCGGTTCGCCGAGGAGGGGGCTCTGTTCGGGGTGACACCGGCGAAGCTGGGCCTGGTGTATCGGGCGTCGTCCACCCGCCGATTGGCAGCCCTGGTCGGCCCGGCGACGGCCAAATACCTCCTGTTCTCGGGCGAGCTGATCGACACGGAACGGGCGCTGCGCACCGGCTTCCTCGACGAGGTGCTGCCCGGCGACGAACTCGACAAGCGGGTCGCGGAGTTCACCCGCGTCCTCGACTCACGCTCAGGCCTCACCCAGGCGGCGGCGAAGGAGTTCGCGAACGGGCGCACCGACCGGGACGCGTACTGGGCCGAGCAGGCGCGGGAGAGCGGCGAGGCGGCGGAGGGGGTCGCCGCGTTCCTGGAACGCCGGCGGCCGGACTTCTCCTGGACGGGGCCGGCGTCGTCTACGTGACGACGAACCGGCTGCGGGAGCGCAGGAGTTCGACCACGTGGGCGGGTGCCTTGTGCGGGGCGCCGGCGTCGTAAGGCGGCTGCGGGTCGTACTCCGTGGCGAGTTGTACGGCCTGGGCGTGCTCGTCGCCCGCGATCCGGCCGGTCAGGGTGAGGGCCATGTCGATGCCGGAGGAGACCCCGGCGGAGGTGACGTACTTGCCGTCCGTCACGACCCGCTCCCCCGTGGGCTCGGCGCCGTACTTCGTGAGCTGTTCCAGCGCCAGCCAGTGCGAGGTCGCGCGGCGGCCGTCGAGCAGTCCGGCAGCGGCCAGGAGCAGGGAGCCGGTGCACACGGAAGTCGTCCAGACGCTGGTGGCGTCGGCGGTGCGCAGCCAGCCGAGCAGGGCCTCGTTCTCCATCTGCGCGGACTGACCCGGGCCACCGGGAACGACCACGATGTCGGGGTTCGGCACGTCGGTGAGCGTGCGGTCGGCGGTGAGCGCGAGGGTGCCGCTGTCGTTGCGGACGGGCCCGGTCTCCTCGGCGACGAAGACGGTCTCCGCGTCCGGAAGCCGCGCCAGGATCTCGAACGGGCCGACGACGTCGAGGGCGGTGAAGCGGTCGAAGAGCAGCAGGGCGATCTGCATGGCAGGCCTTTCAGCGGGCGGTGGACACGGATCAGGGGGTGGCTGCGGGGTGAAAGCGGCGGCGGTATTCGGCCGGGGCCGTGCCGAGGCCCCTGACGAAGGCGCGGCGCATGGCCTCCGGGGTGCCGTAGCCGCTGGCCCGCGAGATGCCCTCGATGCCGTCGGAGGTGTCCTCCAGGAGGCGGCGGGCGTGTTTGAGGCGGACCCGGTCGACGTACCGCCCGGGGGTCATGCCGGTCTCGGTGCGGAAGGCACGGGCGAAGTGGCGGGGTGAGAGTCGGGCGCGGGCCGCGAGGGACTCGACGCTCAGGTCGTCGTCCGGGTGTTCGGAGATCCAGTGCTGGACCTCACGGAGCGGCTCGCGCTGCGCGGTCTGCACGGTGAGCTGGGCGCTGAACTGGGCCTGGTTTCCCGGCCGGCGCAGGAAGACGACCAGATGACGGGCGACGGCGAGCGCGGTGTCGCGGCCGAGGTCCTCCTCCACGAGCGCGAGGGTGAGGTCGATCCCGGCGGTGACACCGGCCGAGGTGGCCACCTTGCCGTCGCGTACGTAGATGGGCTCGGGGTCGACCTCGACGGCCGGGTGGTCGCGGGCGAGCTTGTCGCAGTAGGCCCAGTGGGTGGTCACGCGCAGGCCGTCCAGGAGACCTGCCGCGGCGAGCAGGATCGCTCCCGTACAGACGGACACCAGCCGTTCGGCGCGCGGCCCGTGCACGCGCAGCCAGTCGACCAGGCGCGGGTCGGCGGAGCGGCTGCCCCGTCCGCCCGGGACCAGGAGGGTGTGCGGCGCGGGTGCGTCGGCGAGAGTCCCGTCCGGTACGAGGGTGAGGCCGCTGGAAGTGCGTACGGGATCGCCGGTCAGCGAGGCCGTACGGATGCGGTAGCTGCCCGGGCGCTGTGTGGAGGCCCCCACGAGCACCTCGACAGGGCCCGTGACATCGAGGCTCTGGACGTCGTCGAACAGGACGACGAGGACGGTTCGCTGCACCATGTCCCGATTCTTGACGGCACGGGCGATGGCGGCAATGACAGGTTTCCCACCTTTCCTGCCACCGGCACAGCGGGACGGGCACGCATGGGAGGCGATCTCCGAGGTACCCGGTTGTCCCGGCCGTGGTGGCCGGGAGACGAGAGGAGAGTCGCGTGTTCCGTGCGATCGCAGACGTACTGCGCCAGATCGGTGGCGCCATTGCCACCGTCGTGACCCTGCCGTTCCGGGCGCTGGCCCGGCTGTTCGGCGGGGCCTCGGGGTCGACTCGTCGCCGACGGGCCTGACCCAGGGGCCGTCCCGGCCCGCCGGTCCGCCGGCCTGATCCCCGGTTGTCGGTGCCACCTGCCACAATTGCCGCGCAACCTCAGTGGAGAAGGCGGTACGGGATCGTGACGACACCCCTCGTAGGGTCCATCGAAGGCAGGATCGCCGAGGAACTCGGCGTACGGGAGCGGCAGGTGAGAGCCGCCGTCGAGTTGCTCGACGGGGGTTCGACGGTTCCCTTCATCGCCCGCTACCGCAAGGAAGCGACCGAGATGCTCGACGATGCGCAGCTGCGCACGTTGGAGGAGCGGCTGCGCTATCTGCGGGAGCTGGAGGAGCGGCGGGCCGCGATCCTCGAATCGGTGCGCGAGCAGGGCAAGCTGACGCCCGAGGTCGAGGCGCAGATCCGCGGTGCGGAGACGAAGGCGCGCCTGGAGGACATCTATCTGCCGTTCAAGCCGAAGCGGCGGACGAAGGCGCAGATCGCGCGCGAGGCGGGCCTGGAGCCGCTGGCCGAGGGCCTGCTCGGCGACCCGTCCGTGGACCCGCTGGCGGCTGCGGCAGCCTTCGTGGACGCCGACAAGGGCGTCGCCGATCCGCAGGCCGCGCTGGACGGCGCCCGCGCGATCCTCACCGAGCGGTTCTCGGAGGACGCCGACCTGATCGGCGAGGTGCGCGAGCGCATGTGGGTGCGCGGGCGGCTGGCCGCCAAGGTCAAGGAGGGCAAGGAGGAGGCGGGCGCCAAGTTCGCCGACTACTTCGACTTCGCCGAGCCCTTCACCGCCCTGCCCTCGCACCGCATCCTCGCGATGCTGCGCGGCGAGAAGGAGGACGTCCTCGACCTGGTCCTGGAGCCGGAGGAGCCGACGGAGGGCCCTTCCTCGTACGAGGGGATCATCGCCCACCGGTTCGGGGTCGCCGAGCGCGGCCGGCCCGGCGACAAGTGGCTCGTCGACACCGTGCGCTGGGCCTGGCGGACCCGGATCCTGGTGCACCTCGGCATCGACGTGCGCCTTCGGCTGCGTACGGTCGCGGAGGACGAGGCGGTCAACGTGTTCGCGGCGAACCTGCGCGACCTGCTGCTCGCCGCTCCGGCCGGCACGCGCGCGACGCTGGGGCTCGACCCCGGGTTCCGTACGGGCGTGAAGGTGGCCGTGGTGGACGCGACGGGCAAGGTCGTCGGCACGGACGTGATCTATCCGCACGTACCGGCGAACAAGTGGGACGAGGCGCTGGCCAAGCTGGCGCGGCTCGCCAAGGAGCACGCGGTCGACCTGATCGCGATCGGCAACGGTACGGCGTCCCGCGAGACGGACAAGCTCGCCGGTGAACTCATCACCAAGCACCCGGAGTTGAAGCTCACCAAGGTGATGGTGTCCGAGGCGGGCGCGTCCGTGTACTCGGCGTCGGCGTTCGCCTCGCAGGAGCTGCCGGACATGGACGTCTCGCTGCGCGGGGCGGTGTCGATCGCGCGGCGGCTGCAGGACCCGCTGGCCGAGCTGGTGAAGATCGACCCGAAGTCGATCGGGGTCGGGCAGTACCAGCACGATCTGTCCGAGGTGAAGCTGTCGCGGTCGCTGGACGCCGTGGTCGAGGACTGTGTGAACGGCGTCGGGGTCGACGTCAACACGGCGTCCGCGCCGCTGCTGTCGCGGGTCTCCGGCATCTCCTCCGGGCTCGCGGAGAACATCGTGGCGCACCGGGATGCCAACGGGCCGTTCAAGTCGCGGTCCCAGCTGAAGGGGGTCGCGCGGCTCGGGCCGAAGGCGTACGAGCAGTGTGCGGGGTTCCTGCGGATCCGGGGCGGGGACGATCCGCTGGACGCGTCGAGTGTCCACCCCGAGGCGTATCCGGTGGTGCGGCGGATGGTGAAGTCGGCGGGCAACGGGGTCGCCTCCCTGGTCGGGAACACGGCGGTGCTGCGGTCGCTGCGGCCCGATGACTTCGTCGACGAGACGTTCGGTCTGCCGACGGTGACGGACATCCTGCGCGAGCTGGAGAAGCCCGGGCGCGACCCTCGGCCCGCCTTCAAGACGGCCACCTTCAAGGACGGGGTCGAGAAGATCGGCGACCTGTCCTCCGGGATGGTGCTGGAGGGGGTGGTCACGAACGTGGCGGCCTTCGGGGCGTTCGTGGATGTCGGCGTCCACCAGGACGGGCTGGTGCATGTGTCGGCGATGTCCAAGACGTTCGTCAAGGACCCGCACGACGTGGTGAAGTCCGGGGACATCGTCAAGGTGAAGGTGCTTGACGTGGACATTCCCCGAAAGCGGATTTCGCTGACGCTGAGGTTGGACGACGAGGCGGCGCCCTCCGGGGAGGGGCAGGGTCAGGGCGGGGGACGGCCTCAGCAGCGTGGCGGCCGGCCGCCTCAGCCTCGGCAGCAGCGGCAGGGAGGTGGGGGCGGAGGCGGAGGCGCTCGGCAGGGGGCGCCCGCGCCGGGGAACAGTGCGATGGCTGATGCGTTGCGGAAGGCGGGGTTGGTGGATCCCAAGCGGAGGTGAGTACGGGTGCCGGGTGCCCTTTGTTGTCAGGGCACCCGGCACTGGTGCCGACCGACGGGTGGGCCGCGCAGCCCGGCGCTGTACGGGGTGCCGCTGCGCCCACCCGTCCCGCCCCTAGCGTCACGCATGCCCGCAGCTAAGCGGGTTTGACGGCGCCGCCGAGGCGAGAGCCGCCAGGGTGGGCACCGCCCAGCAGCGCGCATGCTCAGCTGGGCGGGAGTCGGCCGCGCGGCTCGGCGCCTGCGAACTCCGGCCCGCTGGGGCGCCCCTCCAGGGGCGCGAGGAACTGCGCGACCAGCCCCCACCCGGCCGCAGCCAAACGGATCGGGACGGGCGGGCTTTTCAGGGGCGCGGGGAACTGCGCGGCCAGCCCCCACCGGGCCGCAGCCAGGCCCGCTACGCCAGTTCCGACACCTTGCCGGCTGCCACCTCGAAGCGGCGGGTGACTCGTACCGCGTCCAGCATTCTGCGGTCGTGGGTCACCAGGAGGAGCGTGCCCTCGTAGGAGTCGAGGGCCTGTTCCAGTTGTTCGATGGCCGGGAGGTCGAGGTGGTTGGTCGGTTCGTCCAGGACCAGGAGGTTCACGCCTCGGCCCTGGAGAAGCGCCAGCGCTGACCTTGTGCGCTCACCGGGGGACAGCGTCGCCGCCGGCCGTAGGACATGCTCCGCCTTCAGGCCGAACTTGGCCAGGAGGGTGCGGACCTCCGCCGGCTCCGTGTCCGGGACCGCCTCGCAGAACGCGTCCAGCAGGGCCTCCGGGCCGTGGAAGAGCTTGCGGGCCTGGTCCACCTCACCGACCACCACACCCGAGCCGAGCGTGGCGTGACCCGCGTCCAGCGGGACCCGGCCCAGCAGGGCGCCCAGGAACGTCGACTTGCCCGCGCCGTTCGCTCCCGTTACCGCGATCCGGTCCGCCCAGTCGATCTGGACGCTCACCGGGCCGAGCGTGAAGCCCGCGCGGCGCACCTCCGCGTCCCGCAGCGTCGCGACCACCGAGCCGGAGCGCGGCGCCGCCGCGATCTCCATGCGCAGTTCCCACTCCTTGCGCGGCTCCTCGACCACGTCCAGGCGTTCGATCATGCGCTGGGTCTGGCGGGCCTTCGCGGCCTGCTTCTCACTCGCCTCGCTGCGGAACTTGCGGCCGATCTTGTCGTTGTCGTTGTTCGCCTTGCGCCGGGCGTTCTTGACGCCCTTGTCCATCCAGCCGCGCTGCATCTGGGCCCGGTCCTGGAGGGCGGAGCGCTTGTCGGCGTACTCCTCGAAGTCGTCGCGAGCGTGCCTGCGGGCGACCTCGCGCTCCTCCAGATAGGCCTCGTAGCCGCCGCCGTACAGCCTGATCTGCTGCTGGACGAGGTCCAGTTCGAGGACCTTGGTGACCGTGCGGGTGAGGAACTCCCGGTCGTGGCTGACGACGAGCGTGCCGGCGCGCAGACCCTTGACGAAGCGTTCCAGGCGCTCCAGGCCGTCGAGGTCCAGGTCGTTCGTCGGCTCGTCGAGGAGGAAGACGTCGTAGCGGGAGAGGAGCAGTGAAGCCAGTCCCGCTCTTGCCGCCTGGCCGCCCGACAGGGATGTCATCGGCTGGTCCAGGTCCACCGTCAGGGCCAGGGAGTCCGCGACCTCCTCCGCCCGCTCGTCGAGGTCGGCGCCGCCGAGGTCCAGCCAGCGTTCCAGGCTCACCGAATACGCGTCGTCCGCTCCCGGGGCCCCCTCCACCAGCATCTGTGTCGCCTCGTCCATGACCCGCTGGGCCTCCGCCACACCCGTGCGGCGCGCGAGGAAATCGCGTACGGTCTCGCCCTCCCGGCGCTCCGGCTCCTGCGGGAGATGGCCGACGCTCGCGGTCGGCGGGGAGAGCCGCAGCTCGCCCTGCTCGGGCGGGAGCAGCCCGGCGAGCATCTTCAGCAGCGTGGACTTGCCCGCGCCGTTGGCTCCGACCAGCCCGATCACGTCTCCGGGCGCGACGACGAGGTCGAGCCCGGAGAAGAGGGAGCGGTCGCCGTGGCCGGCGGCGAGGTTCTTGGCGACGAGGGTGGCAGTCATCAGGAAGCCGATCCTAGCTGCCGCCCATGGGAGGCCGCGTCCGGGATTTCACCTCGCCATCGGCTCCACCAGCACGGTTCCCGACGTACGCGCCACGATGAACGCCTCCCCCTTCACCGCCTTCGCGTCCAGGGCGATGCGATGCCGGCCCGGTTCGAGGATGCCGTCGAAGACCTCCTGGGCCTGGGTGCGGTACAGGCGGTCCTGGCGGTACGCGGTGAGGTGGACTCGGCAGGTGGAGGTGACCTCTATGCCCGCCTCGCCGTCGGCCGCGACCAGGCGGGTGAGGCGACGCCGTTCCAACGGGCTGCGGTCCAGGGCGTGTTCGATCTGGGCGACGAGGAGCGGGACGATCGGGGCGAGCCCGTCGACGTACGCCACCTCGACGCCCGCGTGTTCGAAGGAGCGGCGTACGGCGGCCCGTTCCTCCTCGTCGATCGCGCGGCCGAAGGCGACGGCACCGTAGCCGCGCAGCTCGTCGGCGGGGACGTCCGTGGCGTCCCGGGTGATGTCCGCGCCGATGCCGATGGTGCGCAGGGCGGCGGCGAGCTTGGCGAGGACGGCGACCCGGGCACCGATCAGCAGGACACGGCGGCGGGCCGCGCCCGGCTCCACGGCCTCCGCCGCCTCCGCGGTGTCGAGGAGGGACCCGAGGGCCTCCCGGTACTCGGCGCCCGGGAAACGGAAGGGCCCGATGCCGTGGTAGCCGTTCTGCTCCAGGTCGGCGTGGGTGTCCGTCTGCCAGGCGAAGTCGCGCCACACATAGTCGCCGCCGTCCCTCTCGATGGCCGCGGTCACGGCACCGCACGCGAGGTCCGCGCACTCGGGACAGCCGTAGATGACGTACCGGCCGCCCTCCAGGGGAGCCTCGGCCTCCAGGAGCAGGCCGCGGACCTGGGCGGTGAAGATCGCGGGCGGGACGTCGGAGGCGAGCGGGGAGACCGCGTCGAGGTCGGAGAGCTGGTAGAGGAGGGGACGGCCGTCGACGATGAAGTCGAGGAAGTCCCGGTGGACTTGGTAGTCACCGTTGGCGAGGACTCCACCGGCACGCATCGCCGGTGCCAGGCCGAAGGTGGCGTACTCGGCAGACATGTTGTGAGTATCCCCAGACTGGGAGTGATCTGAGCACGGCATGACATATTCCGCTAACGTCCCCGCGTGGAGACGCGGCGGAGTGGTGAAGTGATCGTGGTCGGTGGCGGGGTCATCGGCCTGACGACGGCGGTGGTGCTGGCCGAGCAGGGCCGGCGGGTCCGGGTGTGGCAGAGGGAGCCCGCCGAGCGGACCACCTCGGCAGTTGCGGGTGCGCTGTGGTGGCCGTACCGGATCGAGCCGGAGGCGCTCACCGGGGAGTGGTCGCTCGCGTCGTTCTCCGTCTACGAGGCGCTGGCGGAGCGGCCCGGGGAGACGGGCGTACGCATGGTCGAGGGTGTACAGGCCGGGCAGCGGCTGGACGAGCTGGGTCCGTGGGCCGCGCGGGTACCGGGGCTGCGGGAGACGGGTGAGGGGCTTCGGGCCCTGCTGCCGTTGATCGACATGCCGGTGCATCTGGGGTGGCTGCGGGAACGGTTCCTCGCGGCGGGCGGGGTCGTGGAGGAACGGTCCGTCGAGAGTCTCGCCGAGGCGACCGGGGCCGACGGGGTGGACGCCGTCGTCAACTGCACGGGGCTCGGGGCGCGCGATCTTGTGCCCGATCCGGCGGTACGTCCTGTGCGGGGGCAGTTGGTCGTCGTGGAGAACCCGGGGATCACTACGTGGTTCACGGCGGCCGGGCACTCCGGCTCGAAGACCACGTACTTCTTCCCGCAGCCGGGTGGGCTGATCCTGGGCGGTACGGCGGAGGAGGACGAGTGGTCGCTGGTGCCTGATCCGGCGGTGGCCGAGGAGATCGTGCGGCGTTGTGCGGAGGTTCGGCCGGAGATCGCCGGTGCGAGGGTGCTGGGTCATCGGGTTGGGCTGCGGCCCGCCCGTGACGCGGTGCGGCTGGAACGTGAACTTCTTGCCGACGGGCGGGTGTTGGTGCACAACTATGGGCATGGTGGGGCCGGGGTTACGGTCGCTTGGGGGTGTGCGGGGGTGGCTGCGCAGCTTGTCGGGGGGTGAGCGGTTCTTTGACTGCGGGTCGGTGGGGGCTGGTCGCGCAGTTCCCCGCACCCCTGTCGGGGGGCGCTGTCGCGCCTCCCCGACTTCATCGGCCCCTCCCCTCCGCCGCGGATTACGCGGATTCCGCCCGCTCAGCAGTCCGTGTCCTCCTCCCCCTCCGTCAGGTGGTACGGGGCACGCTCGTCGAGGAGCAGGGGTACCAGGGCGCGCAGTGACTGGCGCAGGGGGACATAGGCGCCGGCCTCCCCGTCCGGGCGTGCCCGTACTCCGTGCAGCGCCAACTCGTCGGCCACCTCCTCGTACTGCTCGCCCGTGAGCCGGTAGCCGCATGCCGGGTTCTCGATGACCTCGGACGGTTCGGCCGGGTCGTTGTCCGCGCCGCCGAGGTAGACCGGGCCGGTGTCCCGGTAACCGGTCAGGCGGGCGGCGGCGGTGGCCGTGTCGACCTGTCGGCCCCGTTCTCCGGCGAAGCTGAACAGGCCCTTCAGGGCGGCCAGTTGGGAGTTCACCCGGCGTCGGTTGTTGTCGGGCTCGGGTGTTCCCTCCGTCAATGGCTCCACGCGGCTCTCGATCAGCAGTCCGACCGAATGCTTCACTCCGGACATGTTCCGCAGGATGCGTTCCTGCCCGTCCCCGGCCACCTGGCGGATCGGGTCACCGGTGACGGGGTCGGTCCAGATGCCGTATGTGCCGGTCGTGAACCCGGCGCTTCCGGCGGCCGGCCGAACATACGTCTGGGACAGGGTCTGTGCCTCGGTGTGGACGGCAGCGTCGGTGTTGAGGTTGCGCGGCCAGAGGTCGAACAGGTCCTTGTCGTAGTAGAGGGGCGTGGCGCCGTACTCGTGCAGGTCGTAGACGACATCCGGTTGGCGATCGCGCAGGACCGCCGCCATCGCTCTCGCCTCCGCCGTCTGGAGGGACAGGTGGTCGCGGTTGATGTCGACGCCGTCGCTGTTGCCCCGGGTGTCGGCGGCCCGGCCGTCGGGGTTGGCCGTGGGGACGACGAGCACCGTGGTGCGGGACAGGAACTCCTTCGTCCGCGCGTCCTTCGCGTACGCCAGGTCGCGGATCGTCGTCAGGCAGGCCTCGCGGCCGGACGGCTCGTCGCCGTGCTGGCTGCAGATGAGCAGCACGGTGCGGGTGGTCGGACGTCCGCCGATGCGTACGAGTTGGAGGGGGCGGTTCTGTTTGGTCGTGCCGATGCCGGTGAGCGTGACGCGGGCGCTCGCGCGGTCGACCGCGGTGAGGAAGTCCTGTTCCTCGGGCTGGCTGGTCCAGCGGGCGCCGTTCGTCTGCTCGAATCCGGTGCGTGGGGGCGCCGGTTGGGCATCGGCGGCATAGGCGGGGGCCGACAGTAACGGTGCGGCGAGGGCGGCGGCGATCACTGCGGCCAGACGCGGGTTCATATCGCTCCCGGGATGCGGTGGGCGGCGCGCGGGTCGCGTACGCCGTCGAGGAGGGACGGGCTCTGGGTGGCCGGGACGGTACCCGCCGTGGCCCGCGCGAACGCGCCCGCACCGCCGACGAGCGGGACCCTGGCCGTCGTACGGGACAGGTCGAGCGTGAGGGTCGGGGTGGTCGACGGCGGGTCGATGAGGTCCTTGTCGGTGCCCGCGACGATCAGGGCGAGGCGGTGGCCCGCCGGGATCACGTGGTCGGTGGCGTGCAGGTCAAGGGTGATCGTGTAGCGCTTGCCCGGGGTGAGCGGGACGCCCTTCGTGGCCGAGGCGTGGTTGCCCAGGTCGGCCCAGCCGCGGCTCAGGATCGTGTAGTCGACGGCGGTCGTCTTCGCTTGCGTCGAGCGGAAGCAGGAGCTGTCGCCGGTGGTGCTCGGGCCCCAGCAGGTGCGGTCGGTGCGGGTGGTGATGCCCTCGGCGGGGTCGGCGTAGTCCCGGATGGTGTCGGGGCCCAGGTCGACCAGGACGGCGGTCAGGTGGGCCGTGGTGGTGCTCGGGGTGGCGGTTACGGTCACCGTGGACGAACCCGATACGCGCAGGTCGGTGGCGAGTGGTGCGGTGGTGAAGCCCGCCTTGCCCGGTGTCGAACTGTCGATCTGCGCCGACCAGTCGGTCTCGCTCAGGGTCGGGGCGTCGGTGAACTTCTCCGTGCCGGACTGCTTGCGCAGGCCCAGGATGCCGACGCCGGGCTGGTCGCCGGTGCCGGGGCGCAGGCTCACGGTGCTGGTGGAGCGGGGCGGCCAGACGGCCGAGGTGACCCACTGGTCGGGGTGGCGCTCGATGTCGGCCATGGGCTCGTCGTCGATGCCGTTGTCGTAGCCGAGGAGTTCGTGGTCGAACCAGCGGTGCAGGGTGTCGACCCAGGCGGCGCGGCGGAAGTCGAAGGGGTCGACGTGGCCGGTCTGGGAGAGCCAGATCTTGCGCTCGACGCGGTTCTTCGCGAGGGCGTCCCACCACTGGCCGAAGTGCTTGGGGCGGACGTTGAGGTCCTGCTGGCCGTGGATGACGAAGACGCTGGCCTTGATCTTCCGGGCGTCCTTCACGTAGTCGCGCTCGGTCCAGAAGCGGGTCCGGTCGCCGGTACGCGGGGCTCCGTCGACGATCTTCTGCTGGACGGCGGCACACTTGGCGCGGGCGGCCGGGCTCTCGACATAGTTCGACAGCCATTCGGGGCCGGAGTCGTAGAGGGGGGCGCCCTGGGCGAAGTAGTAGTCGTACCAGGAGGAGATCGCGCTGATCGGGACGATCGTCTCCAGGCCCTCCACGCCCGTGGCGGCCACGCCGTTGGCGATCGTGCCGTCGTAGCTCTTGCCGATCATGCCCGTCTTGCCGTTGGTCCAGGTCGCCTTCGCCCGGTCGGTGCCCGTGCGGGTCGTGTAGGCCTTGGCGCGGCCGTTCAGCCAGTCGACGACGGCCTTCGCGGACTGGATGTCGGAGCGTCCGCCGACGTCGACGCAGCCGTCGGAGCGGTTGGTGCCGGCCAGGTCGACGCCGACGAAGGCGTAGCCGCGCGGGACGAAGTAGTTGTCGTAGAACAGCGGCATCTGGACAACGTTGCCGTTCGCGTCGTACGTCTTGCGCTGGCTCTCGTTGCCGCGTCCGCAGCAGGAGTAGTAGGGGCTGGCGTCCATGATCACGGGTATCTTGCGGCCCTGCGCGGCGAGTTCGCGCGGCCGGACGATGTCGACGGCCACGCGGTCGGACTTCCCGTCGCTGTCGCCGTCGAGGCCGGTGTCCACCCAGACGGCCTCGCGGATGGCGTTGTCGTACGAGTAGACGGGGCTGCTCTCCCGTGGGGCGCTCGGGGCGCTGTGGGCGACGGCCGGGGTGAGCAGGGCGGCCACGAGGGCGGCGGTGGCCGCCGTCGCGAGCGATCTCCAGGTCGTGAAGCGCGTGCGTTTCGGCATGTGCCGGACGGTACTGCGGTCAACTCCCGTGCAAAAGAGGGTCTCTTGGGCCCATGACGGCCGAATGGCGATCGTGTGACAGGGGCGGTTGTGGACACGCCTGGTCCCACAGGTGATGAATAGGCTGCGAACAGACTTCACGCCCCCCACGACTTGGAGCTTTCGTGCACCGCAGACTCATCCCGTCGGGCGCACTCGCGACGGCCTCCCTGATGCTGGCGATCCCGGCGTCCGCCGCGAGCTACTCCCCCGGCGCACCGGGCATCGGCGACCCCTACTATCCGGCGTACGGCAACGGCGGATACGACGTCTCGCACTACGACCTGCGGCTCAAGTACCAGCCCGCGACGGACGAGTTGGAGGGCACGGCGACCCTCCTCGCGAAGACGACCCAGGATCTGTCGCGCTTCAACCTCGACTTCCTGTTGGATGTGAGCGAGGTCCGCGTCAACGGCTCGCGCGCCGCCTTCGCCACCTCCGGCGAGCACGAGCTGGAGATCACACCGCGTACTCCGCTGGCCAAGGGCACGGCGGTCACCGTCGTCGTGCGGTACAGCGGAGTTCCCTCGTCGAAGCAGGCGTACGGCTTCACGAGCTGGCACCGCACGCCTGACGGCGGCGTCGGCGCCAACGAGCCCGAGGCCGCCTGGTGGTGGTTCCCCAGCAACGACCACCCGCTCGACAAGGCCACGTACGACGTCTCGGTGCTCGTCCCGGACGGCTCGCAGGCGATCTCCAACGGCACGCTCCAGTCGACGAGTTCACGCCTCGGCTGGACCCGCTGGAACTGGCGCTCCAACAAACCGCAGGCCACGTATCTCGCCACGCTCGCGGTCGGGAAGTTCGACGTCACGACCGGGACGACCGAGAGCGGCGTCCCGGTGGTCAACGCCTACAGCAAGGACCTCGGCGACAACTACGGGGCCGCGCGGGCGAGTATCGAGCGGACCGGGGAGGTCGCGGACTGGCTGGCCGAGTACTTCGGCCCGTACCCGTTCAACGCGCTCGGCGGATACGTTCCGAACACGAACACGGGGTACGCCCTGGAGACGCAGACCCGGCCCTTCTACAGCCCCCGCCAGTTCGCGAACGGGACGAACGTCTCCGTCGTCGTCCATGAGCTGGCCCACCAGTGGTACGGCGACGCGGTGTCCGTCGCCGGCTGGAAGGACATCTGGGTCAACGAGGGCTTCGCGCGGTACGCGCAGTGGCTGTGGTCCGAGCACGAGGGCGAGGGCACGGCACAGGAACTCGCCGACTACGTGTACGCCGTCCACCCGGCCGACGACCCGTTCTGGACCGTGAAGCCGGGCGACCCGGGCCCCGAGAACCAGTTCCACCTGGCCGTCTACGACCGGGGCGCACTGGCCCTCCAGGCGCTGCGCAACGAGATCGGCGACGCGGACTTCTTCGCGATCCTGAAGGGGTGGCCGACGAAGTTCGCGTACGGCAACGCGTCCGTCGCCGACTTCCAGGCGTACGCCGAACAGGTGTCCGGCGAGTCGTTGGGGGCGCTGTTCGACACCTGGCTGTTCCAGGCGTCGAAGCCGGCGGCTCCGGCGGCGGCGCGGGCCTCGGTATCGGCATCGGTGGCTCCCGTGATGCCGAAGTCCTGGAAGGAGATCGCGGCGACCAACTCCGTGCACCACGACGCACACTGAGACGCGGACCTCACAAGTACGCGGACCCGCCTGACACGTTGAGGGTCTGGCCGGTCAGGAAGCCGCTGCCCTCGTCGATCACGTACAGGAGGGTCGAGACGAGGTCGGACGGCAACTGCGTACGGGGTACGGCCTGTTGGGCGCGGACGTGCTCGAAGCCGCCGTCCGCGCCGACGGTCCGCTCGGCCGTCGCCGTGCGGACCATGCTGGGGGCGATCGCGTTGACCGTGATGCCGCAGGGACCGAGGGCCGAGGCGAGGGCGCGGGTGAAGCCGATCAGGCCCATCTTCGAGGTGACGTACGGGACCATCGTCGGCGGGGCGGTGAGGACGGCCGCCGAGGCGATGTTCACGATGCGCCCCCAGCCCGCCGCCCTGAGGTGCGGCAGCACCGCCTGGGTGACCAGGAAGGGTGCCTCCAGGTTCACGCGCATCACACGCCGCCACTCCTCCGGGGTGGTCTCCTCGAAGGGCGAGGAGGGGTAGACGCCCGCGTTGTTGACAAGGATGTGCAGGGTGCCGAAGCGGTCGATGACGCGATTAAGTGCCTGGCGTACCTGGGTCTCGTCGGTGACGTCGGCGGTCAGCTCCAGGTAGTCCAGCACCTTTCCGGCGGTCTCGGGCTGCGGTACCAGGTCCAGGCCCGCGACCCGGTAGCCGTGGCCCGCGAGCGCGACGGCGAACTCGTGGCCGAGGCCCTGTGCCGCGCCGGTCACCAGTGCGGTACGCGTCTCCATGGGGCGAGTGTGATGAGGCACCGGCCGCTCGGCAAGAGCGCATTTCACTCGCCGGAACGGCCCGGTTGCCGCCCGCGCCCAAGGGGCCCACGCTGCGGTGCACCCCCCAGCCGACGTTGCAGCCGCCCGTACGGGAGCCGTGCCCGATGACCGAGACCGAGCGTGCCGTGGACGACGCCGAGCGCGCCCGCGAACAGGACCGCGGGCGGCGGCGGTTCAGGGTGCCGCCGCGGCTCGCCGGGCTGCTGCCGCGCCGGGTCGTACGGGACGAACTGGGCGTCCTGCTCGTCCTGGGGCTGCTGATCGCGGGCATCGGCATCCCGTATCCCGACTTTCTCGCCAGTGACAACCTGCTCTCCACCGCGCACAACTCCGTGTACATCTCGCTGATGGCGTGCGGGATGGTGTTCGCGCTCGCCATGCGCGAGGTCGATCTGTCGGTGGGCGGCAGTTACGCGATGTGCCTGGTGGTGGGGGCGCTGCTGGTGCGGGAGGGCACGCCTCCGTGGCTCGCGGTGCCGGTGATGCTGGCCACCGGGATCCTGCTCGGGGTGTTCAACGCGCTGGTCACGACGCTGCTCGCGCTGCCGTCGTTCATTGTCACGCTGGGCACGCTGCTGCTGTTCCGGGGGGTCGGGCTGGCCCTCGCGGACGGCAAACAGATCACCGATCTGCCGCTGGACGACTCGTTCTTCACCCTCGCGGGCGGCGACGCGGGCGGAGTCCCGTTCGCGCTCTGGGTGCTGCTCGCGGTGGTCGTCGTCCTGTCGGTGGTGCTCGCCCGCACCCGCTTCGGGGCCCGGGTGCGGGCGATCGGCTCCAACCCGGATGCCGCCGCGTTCAGCGGAATCCCCGTCGTCCGCACCCGGATCCAGGCCCTCGCCCTGTCCGGTCTCACCACGGCCTGTGCCGCCGCCCTCGCCCTCGCCTTCTACGGCGCCGGTGACCCGACGCTCGGCCAGGGCTACGAGTTGCAGGCCATCGCCGCGTGCATCATCGGCGGCACCCCGCTGGCCGGCGGGCGCGGTTCGGTGATCGGCGCGGTGGCCGGGGCGATGATCCTGTCGGTCGTGGCCGCCGGGCTCGTGTTCTTCGAAGTCCCCATCAACTGGACGTCGTTCGCTACCGGCGGGGTCATCCTCGTCGCGGTGGCGGCCGACAGCGCGCTGCGGCGGACCGGACGCCGACGCAGGTAACTCCCTCCACCTCGCTGCCGATCCCCCACACCGACACACCAAGTGCCCCTGTGAGCCGCTCCCTTGGAGGCCCTGATGCACCGCCGACTCCGTACGCTGTCCGCCGCCCTCGGCGCGCTGGTGCTGATGGCCGCCGCCGGATGCGGCGACTCCGACAGCAGTTCCGCCGGTTCGGGCGGAAAGCTCAACATGGGCATCGCGGTCGCCAACATCTCGCTGAACTTCGCGCACGAGATGGTCCTCGGCGCGGAGAGCGCCGCCGATCACGCGGGGAACATCGACTTCAAGGCGGTCGGTCCGCCCAACACCGACGGCCCCGCCGAGGTGCAGCTCTTCCAGAACCTCACCGCCCGCGCCAAGGACGGCATCGTCCTGGAGAACCTGGACCCGCCGATCTTCACCCGCCCGGCCGCCCGCGCCGTCGACCAGGGCATCCCGATCGTCGCCCTGGACACCTCCCCCACCGACGGCAGCAAGGTCACCTTCTATGTGGGCAACGACAACTACGCGCTGGGCGAGTTGATGGCGACGGAGGCCCTGAAACGGCTCGGCGCCGACCCGAAGGGCGAGATCGTCATCGGCGTGCCCAACCCCGGAACGCCGGTGCTCGACAACCGGGCCAAGGGAATCGCCGACACGTTCAAGAAGGAGGCGCCGAACGTGAAGATCCTCGGCCCCTTCCAGACGTACAGCGATCCCGGGCAGAACTACAGTTCCTGGTCGGCGCAGGTCAACGCGCACCCGGACGCGCTCGCCTTCCTGGGGGTCGGGGACGCCGACAGCTACAACCTCGCCAAGATCAAGAAGGCGGAGGGCGGCAAGTGGCTGACCGCCGGGTTCGACGTCGACCCCAAGACGCTCGACGCGGTCAAGGACGGCTCGAACTTCGTCACCATCGACCCGCAGCACTTCCTCAAGGGCTATCTGTCGACGGCGATGATGATCGAGGCCGTGCGGGAGAACGACGGGAAGCTGCTCGACGGCTGGTTCCTGTCGCCGGGCGGTGTCGTCGACTCCTCCAACATCGACGAGATCATCACCCGCCAGAAGTCCGCGGACGCGGCGTACGACTGGTACAAGCCGACGATCGACAAGCTGCTCGGCGACCAGCAGGCCAACCTCAAGCCGCTGAAGGACGCACGCTGAAATGACGTACGGCGATGTCCTGGTGGCGCAGGGACTGGTCAAGTCGTACGGCGGAGTACGGGCGTTGGACGGGGCCGGGATCAGACTGCGGGGCGGCGAGGTGCACGCGCTGGTCGGTGAGAACGGGGCCGGCAAGTCCACGCTGGTACGCATCCTCTCGGGAACACTGACGGCGGACGAAGGGGCGGTACAACTGGCCGGCGACACGCAAATCGCCGTCGTGTCACAAGAGTTGAGCCTCTTCCCCGACCTCACCGTCCGGGAGAACCTCTTCCCGCACCGCCCGCCGCGCCGCTTCGGCCTGCTCGACCACGGCGCCATGGACCGGGCGGCCCGGCCGGTCCTCGCCGACCTGGGCCTCGATGTCGAGCCGGGCACCCTGCTCGGCGAACTCCCCCTAGCAGACCAGCAGTTGACGGAGATCGCCCGGGCCCTGCTGCGCCGCCCCGGACTCCTGGTGCTCGACGAGCCGACGTCGGCGCTCCCGGCCGCCGCCGTGGACCGCCTCGAACGCGTCCTGCGCACCCTCACGGGGCGGGGCATCGCGGTCCTGTACGTCACCCACTTCCTGGAGGAGGTGATGCGCTTCGCGCAGCGCGTGACGGTCCTGCGGGACGGCCGGGTCGCGCTGGCCGGGGTACCACGCGCCGAACTCGACGTACCCGAGCTGGTGACGGCGATGCTCGGCGGCCGGCCCGAGCCACCGGCCCGCCGGACGCGCAAGGCGGTCGACACCTCACCACCGCCGGTGGTGCTGTCCGGGGTGAGCGTGCCCGGGCGGCTCACGGATGTGACGTTCACCGTGCGGGCGGGCGAGGTCGTCGGGGTCGCGGGGCTCCAAGGGGCGGGCCATCTGGGCGCGTTGGAGGTGGTGTGCGGCCGTACGGCGGTCTCGGCGGGGCGGGTCGACATAGGGGGCCGGGGGCAGCCCCGCTCGCTGCGGGACGCGGTACGGGCCGGGGTCGCGTTCGTGCCGAGCGACCGGAAGCGGTACGGGCTGATGACCGGCCGCACGGTGTGGGAGAACGCGACGGCGGTGAGCTGGCTGGCGCTGGGCAAGGGCGGAGTCATGCCGTCCCGGGCCGAACTGGTGGGCAGGACAGCGGAACTGACGGAGCGTCTGCGGCTGCGCGGCGGTCCGCACGACGTCGTGGGCCGACTCTCCGGCGGCAACCAGCAGAAGGTCGTCTTCGCGAAGTGGCTCGCGACCGACCCGAGGATCGTGGTCCTGGACGATCCGACGCGGGGCGTCGACGTCGGTGTACGGGCCGAGATGCACCGTATCGTCGGCGAGTTGGCGGCGGGCGGCGCGGCCGTCCTGGTCGCCTCGACGGACCTCGCCGAACTGACGGAGGTGTGCGACCGGGTGCTGGTGTTCGTGCGGGGCCGCATCACGGCGGAGGTGCACGGGGAGCGGCTGACGGAGCACGAGTTGGCGGTGGCGATACAGCGGGGGGTGCCGAGGGCGGAGTGAGGGGGGAGTGCGGTGCGGGGGCGCGTGGCTGAGGCGCGGTGCGAGTGGGGGCGCGGTAGCGGTGCGTCGCTGAAGCACAGTGCGGGTGAGGGGCAGGCGGAGGGGCGCGGTAAGCGGTTCGTGGCGAGCGGCAGGCGGTGCTCGGTTCAGGCCGAGAGTCGCCTCGTCAGTGCCCGGGCCGCCGCGCACACATGGGCGCCGACCCGGTCCACGTCGAGGCGACGGGTGCCGCCGGTGACCGAGATGGCGGCGACGGGACGGGAGCCTCGGCCGTAGACCGGGGCCGCGACCGCCGAGATGCCGACCTCGGCCTCCTCCAGGTTGACGCCGTAGCCACGGGCCCGGGTCAGGGCCAGGTCGCGGGCGAGCTGGCCGGGCAGGGTGAGGGTGCGGGGCGTGAGGCGGGGCAGGGAGGCCCGGGGCAGCCGGGGGTCGTGGGCGAGGAAGATCTTGCCGGTGGCCGTGCAGTGGGCGGGGAGCCGGCCTCCGGTGCGGGAGACGATCGGGGTCGCGCGGCGGCCGGTGATCTTCTCCAGGAACAGGGTGTCGGTGCCGTCGGGCACGGCCAGGTGGACGTTCTCCTTCGTCGCGTCGTGCAGATCGCCGAGGAACGGCAGTGCCGTGTCCCGGAGTTCGCGTATGGACGGCGCCGACTGGCCGAGGACGAAGAGGGCAAGCCCGATGCGGTACGAGCCCTCGGGGGTGCGTTCGACGAGCCCCAGCCGGACCAGTTCGCCGATCAGCCGGTGCGCGGTCGGTTTGGGCAGCCCGGTGCGCAGGGCGAGTTCGGCGAGGCTCAGCGCGGTGTCGGCGTCACCGCAGACTCGCAGCAGCGTCACGCCCCGCGCGAGCACCGACTTCGGAACCGGTCCGTCCGTCATGGGGAGATGGTCAGGCCCGGGGGGCCGGGTGACAAGACGCGCGTGGCTATGAGTCCGGAACGTCTCCTTACTGCTGCCGCAGCGGTACGTCGAGCAGCAGCGGACGCGTCAACTCCCCTGCCCCGGCGACGATCTCCCGTACGTGCTCGGCGCCGGTCGCCCGTACCGCGTCGACGCCGAAGAAGCGCGCCGCCTGGGTGAAGTCGAGCGGCCCCAACTCCGTGCCAGGACAGACGCCTTGGCCGCCCATCGCCGCGTAGGTGTCCTGGAGGGTGCGGTAGACGCCGTTGTTCATGACGACGAAGAGCACGGGTGCCTGCGTACGGGCCGCGCTCCACAACCCCTGAAGCCCGAACAGGGCACATCCGTCCCCCAGTACGGCGACGACCGGCCGCCCGGGCTCGGCGAGCGAGCGTCCGACGGCGGCGCCGATGCCCCAGCCCAGCCCGCCGCCGACGGTATGCGTGTAACTTCCGGGCCGGTCGAGCCGCACGAGCCGACGCAGCAACAGCCCTGCCGTGATGGCCTCTTCGACCACCACGGCGTCCGGCGGCAGTCCCCGGGCCACGGCGTGCGCGGCGGCCCAGGGCGCGAGCGGCGCCGGTGAGTACGCGGCCAGAGCGGCGGCCTCGGCCCGGTCCCGCTCGGCGGTGTGCCGCTCACCGGCGCGCAGGATCCGGGCCTTCGCGGTGTGCGCGGGCACCTGGCTGCGCAGCAGCTCGGCGAGCTTGTCCAGGGAGGGCGCGAGCGCGCCCACCAGCCCGGCGGCGACCGGGAAGTTGCGGCCGATCTCGTCCGGGTCGGAGTCCAGCTGTAAGACGGTGATGCCGGGCGGGAGCGCGGGCCCGGGCGTGTAGTGGTGGGGCGTGAAGGCGTGGGCGCCGACGATCAGGACGGTGTCGTACGGGGAGAGCGCGGCGCGGATCGCGTCGTGGCGGGGCGGGAGCATGCCCGCGTGGAGGGGGTGGGTGGTCGGGAAGTCGAGCCAGTCGGCCATGGGCTGGTGATGGACGGTCGCACCACAGGCCTCGGCGGTCCTGACCAGGGCGTTCACCGCGTCCTCGCGGCCGACTCCGTCACCGGCGACGATCACGGGCCGGGCGGCGGCGCCGAGGATGATGGCGGCCCGGTCGAGGCCTGCGGCGGGCCCGGGCCGGGGTGGGACGCTGCGGACAGGGACCTCGACCTCGGTGTCCTCGGCGAACAGGTCCATGGGGACGGAGAGGAAGACGGGCCCGGCGGGGGGCCTTACGGCCAGGGCGAAGGCGCGGCGCAGGGCGAGGGGGAGGTCGTGGGCGTGCTGGATGTCGAAGGTGGCCTTCACGGCGGGGGCGGCGAGGGAGACGAGGTCGCCGGAGAGCATCGGGTCCTGCTGGAGGTGCCTGCGGTCCTGCTGGCCCGCCATCACGACGAGGGGGGTGCGGGAGCGGCGGGCGTTGAGCAGCCCGATCAGGCCGTTGGCGAGCCCGGCGGCGATGTGGAGGCTGACGAAGGCGGGGCGGCCGGTGGCGCGGGCGTATCCGTCGGCCATGGAGACCACGGCGCCTTCGTGGACGCCGAGGATGTAGGCGGGGGTGTGGCTCTCCTTGTCACCCTCGGTGCCGCCCTCGGTGTGCGCGAGGGCGGCGAGGAAGGGGAGTTCTGTGGTGCCGGGGTTGCCGAAGACGCGGTCCACGCCTTCGCCGCGCAGGATCTCCAGCAGGGCGAGGGCGGGACGGGATCCCATGGGGGCTCCTCGGGGGCGGGGAGATGAGGACCGGTTGCTGGTCAGCGTCCGGGTCGGGCGGACGAGGAGCAAGCGAGTCGTGTCGCTGAGCGATACGCTTCCTCGCCCCCGCCGCCCCTACCCGTCCCATCCCTGGGGGCTGCGCCCCCAGACCCCCCTTGTCGCGCTGAACGCGCTCGTCCTCAAACGCCGG
>NZ_JBSFDA010000123.1:0-31536 GCF_053593675.1 Streptomyces sp. NPDC002156
GGTGGGTGGGCGGGGAAAAGGGTGGGCTGAGCGCGGTTGTCCTCGAACGCCGGCCTCAGGCATCTCCAGCCTGTCCGGCGTTTGAGGACAAGGCCCGTTCAGGGCCGGAGCGGGGGTCTGGGGGCGCAGCCCCCAGGGGATGGGAATGGGTAGGGGCGGCGGGGGCGAAACAAGATCCCGGGACACACCACAACACACAGAGACCAGAACAGGAGCCGTATCTCATGCACCTCGACCACTCCCACGCCCACGCCGGCGCAGCCGTCAGTGCCGACGCCCGTCGGCCCGACGGCACCCGCCGCGCCCTGCGCATCGGCCTGGGCGGCCCCGTCGGCTCCGGCAAGACCGCCACCGTCGCCGCCCTCTGCCGAGCCCTCCGCGAAGAACTGTCCCTCGCCGTCGTCACGAACGACATCTACACCCGCGAGGACGCAGAGTTCCTGCTCCGGGAGGCCGTGCTGCCGCCCGAGCGGATCACCGCCGTCGAGACAGGCGCCTGCCCCCACACCGCGATCCGCGACGACATCTCCGCCAACCTCGAAGCCGTCGAGGACCTGGAGGACGAGGTCGGCCCGCTCGACATCGTGCTCGTCGAGTCCGGCGGCGACAACCTCACCGCGACCTTCTCGAAGGGCCTCGTCGACGCGCAGATCTTCGTCATCGACGTAGCCGGCGGGGACGACATCCCACGCAAGGGCGGCCCCGGCGTCACCACCGCCGACCTGCTCGTCGTCAACAAGACCGACCTCGCGCCGTACGTCGGCTCAGACCTCGGCCGGATGGCCGCCGACGCAAAGACGGCCCGCGGAGAGATGCCCGTCGTCTTCCAGTCGCTCCGCAGCGAGGCCGGCGTCACGGACGTCGCCCTCTGGGTCCGCGCGCAGCTCGCGACGTGGACGGCATGACGACGGCCGGCGTACGGGCCACCGCACGGATCGGCGCCCGGGCGGACGGCCGGGGCGGCACCGCCCTCCCGCTGCTCGACGGGGACGGGCCCCTCGCCCTGCGCCGTATCCGCGCGCACGGCGACGAGGCCCGCGTCATGCTGGTCGGCGCCATGAGCGGCCCCCTCGGCGGCGACCACTTCACCGTCGAGGCGGAGGTCGGGGAAGGCGCCAGACTCCACCTCGCGTCCGCCGCGGCCACCATCGCCCTGCCCGGCCAGGCGAAGGGCGAGGCCCGTTACGACGTACGGATCCGCGTTGCCGACGGAGGTGAACTCCGCTGGCTGCCCGAGCAGTTGATCTGCGCCCAGGGCAGCGAACTGTACGTCGGCACGCGTGTCGATCTCGCGCCCGGCGCCCGGCTCGTGTTCCGCGAGGAACAGGTGCTCGGCCGCTCCGGCGAGGAACCCGGACGCCTCGGCAGCCGTCTCACGGTGCGGGTCGGGGGACGCGTCGTCCTCGACCAGGAGCTGGCCTGCGGGCCCGGAGCGCCGGGCGGCTGGGACGGGCCCGCCGTACTGGCGGGACATCGTGCCCTCGGTCAACTCGTCGTCGTACGGCCGGAGTTCGTGGACGCGCCGGTGAAGGCCCGGATGCTGGGGGAGGGGGCCGCGCTCATGCCGCTCGCCGGGCCCGCCGCCCTGGTGACCGCGCTCGCACCGGACGCGCTGCGCCTGCGTCGGGTGCTGGACGAGGCGCTGGCGGCTCTGGAGGACCCCCACAGCGGCTGATCCCCGTCCATCCGCTGAGCGGAACTCCCGTCACCGTTTATCGGATTGGCAAAGAAGGCCGTCCACCCCTGTTCACAGGTCCCGCACAGCGGCGAGGATCGATCCCCGTACCGACCGACAGCAACTACGTACGGGGAGGCCCCATTTGAGTGCCACACGACCGACGAGACGAGCCGCCGCGCTCGGGTCCGCCGGAGCGCTCATCACGGCGACCCTGATAGCGGGCGCCGTCGCGGCGCCCTCGGCCAGTGCGGACGCCCGCCATGGCCAGGACCGTGAGACGCGCGGCGCGACGATCGCCGCCGCGAAGGCCGCGAAGGCCGGCATCGACTGGCAGGACTGCCCGGCCGACTGGGGTCTGGAGAAGCCGATCCAGTGCGGCTGGGTCACGGTGCCGCTCGACTACGCGAAGCCGTACGGCAAGCAGATCAAGCTCGCCGTCGACCGCATCGGCAACACGGGGACGAAGGAGGAGCGGCAAGGCGCGCTCGTCTACAACCCCGGCGGCCCCGGTGGCTCCGGGCTGCGCTTCCCGCGCCGGGTCACGACCAAGAACCCCTTGTGGGTCAACACGTCCAAGGCGTACGACTTCGTGGGCTTCGACCCGCGCGGAGTCGGCCACTCGGCGCCCATCTCCTGCGCCGACCCGCAGGAGTTCGTGAAGGCGCCCAAGCTGGACCCGGTTCCCGACTCCGAGGCCGACAAGCGTGTCCAGCGCAAGCTGGCCCGTGAGTACGCCGAGGGCTGCTACGAGCGCAGCGGCGAGATGCTGCCGTACATGACCACCCCGAACACCGTGCGCGACCTGGACGTCATCCGGGCCGCGCTGGGGGAGAAGAAGCTCAACTTCCTCGGGGTGTCGTACGGGACGTACATCGCGGCCGTCTACGGCACGCTCTACCCGAGCCATGTCCGCCGCATGATCGCGGACAGCGTGGTCAACCCGTCGCGCGAGAAGATCTGGTACGAGGCCAACCTCGACCAGGACGTCGCCTTCGAGATGCGCTGGAACGACTGGCAGGACTGGGTCGCCAAGAACGACGCCGTCTTCCACCTCGGCACCACGCGGGCCCAAGTGCAGGCGAAATGGCTGGAGTTGCGGGCCACCGCGAAGAAGAACCCGATCGGTGGGCTCGTCGGACCGGCCGAGCTGATCGGCTTCTTCCAGGGCGCCCCGTACTACGACTCGTCGTGGATCCCGGTCGCCACCGTGTTCAGCAAGTACTTCGCGGGTGACACCCAGGCGCTCGTCGACGCGGCGGCCCCCGACCTCTCGGACACCGCGGGCAACGCGGCGGCCGAGAACGGCAACGCCGTCTACACGGCCGTCGAGTGCACGGATGCCAAGTGGCCCACCAGTTGGCAGAAGTGGGACCGCGACAACACCCGGCTGCACAAGGACTATCCGTTCCTGACCTGGGCCAACGCCTGGATGAACCTGCCGTGCGCGACCTGGCCGGTCAAGCAGCAGACCCCGGTGAACGTGAAGTCCGGCAAGGGCCTGCCGCCGGTGCTGATCGTGCAGGCCACGCGTGACGCGGCCACCCCGTACGGGGGCGGCGTCGAACTGCACAAGCGTTTCAAGGGCTCCCGTCTGATCACCGAGAAGGACGCGGGCTCCCACGGCGTGACCGGGCTCGTCAACCCGTGCATCAACGAGCGGGTGGACACCTACCTGCTCACCGGCAAGGTGGACGCGGCGGACGTGACCTGCGCCCCGCACGCCACCCCGCAGCCATAGTCGCAGCGGTCTGCCGTACGAGGTGAAGGGCGGCCGGGGTTTCCCGGCCGCCCTTTCTCATGACCGGGGCCAGGCGTCCTCCGCCGCGTAGTCGAAGAGGTCGCCGTACGTCTCGTACATCTTGGGGTAGGCCTCCCGCCAGTCCCGCCCGGCCAGTCGGCCCTCGATCCAGGCGACGGTCTCCGGCAGGCTCTCGGCGTACCGGACGACGGGCCGGTAGCCCAACTCCCGTTCCGCGGCGGACATGTCGCACACCACGGGCACCGGAGTCGACCACGGGGTGTCGCCCACCGTGGGCGCCGGGGGCGGACCGTCCACCAGGACGTTCTCCACCTCGACGCCCATCACGGCGTCGATGGCCCCCGCGATCTCGGCCACCGTCGGAGCCTCGGGATCCACGGCGTTGAGGGCCCGGGCACCCGGACGTGCCGCGGCCAGCCGGACCAGTTCGGCGATGTTGTGGACGCTCGCCGGATGGAAACGGCTCGCGCCGCCGTAGGCGAGGACGCGGCGGCGCCGCCCGTCCAGGTTGCGCTTGACGAAGTACAGCTCGCGCGGGGTACGGCAGTACGGCCCGTGGATCGCGCCCGCCCGCAGCAGAGTGGTCGGCAACTGGTCGGCGACGGCGAGGAGTTCACGTTCGAGGCCCGCCTTGCGGGTGCTGTAGGAACTGTCGCTCGGGTGGATCGTGCGCTGGTCCTCGGTGACAGGTACGGGGTACTCGGGGAAGCCGTCGGGCTCGCTCTGCGTGTCGAAGTTCCGTCCCTTGTCGTCCTCGTACACGGACAGACTGGAGATCACCACGGCCGACCCGACCCGGCCGGCGAGACCGGCCAACTGCCGTGCGTGCTCGGGTCCGTAGGCCACCATGTCCACGAGGACGTCACACCCGTCGCCCACGGCGGCCGCGAGCGCCGCGTCGTCGGCCCGGTCGGCCGTCGCGACCCGCACCTCCTCCGGCCAGCCCGCGTCCCGTCCGCCGCCCCGCGAGACGGCGGTCACCTCCCACCCGTCGCGGGCGAGCGCACCCACGGCCACCCGTCCGATCTGTCCCGTCGCCCCGATCACCACAGCTCGTGTCATGCAGCGACGGTAACCGCCGGCACCGCGAGGTTCGGAGGGGATTAGCCACGAGCAGATCGCGGCCGTGAAGGGGAGTGCCGAGGGGGTCAACTCAGCGGCATGCGCGGGAACTTGCGGCCCCGCTGCTCCTTCTCCGCCTTCTTCCGCTCGGCCTCCTCCGCCTTGGCGACCGCCGCGTACTGGTCGACGTACTCCTGCTCGGAGAGGGTGAGGATGGCGTACATGATCTCGTCGGTGATGGCCCGCAGCACCGCCTTCTCGTCCTCCATCCCCAGGTAGCGGGAGAAGTCGAGGGGCTTGCCGAAACGAATCACCACGGGATGGATGTTCGGGATCACCTTGCCCGGCGGCTGCGCCTCGAAGGTGCCGATCATCGCGCACGGAATGACGGGCACCTGGGCCCGCAGGGCCATCACGGCGACCCCGACCTTGCCCTTGTACAGCCGTCCGTCGTGCGAGCGGGTGCCCTCCGGATAGATGCCGAGCAGTTCGTCCTTGCTCAGTACCCCGAGCCCTTCACGGATGGCCGCCTGTCCGGCCTCCTTGCCGGACCGGTCCACCGGAATCTGCCCGGCGCTGCGGAAGAAGGAGGCGGTCAGCCGCCCCTTGATCCCGGGACCCGTGAAGTACTCGGCCTTCGCGAGAAAGGTGATGCGCCGCTTGAGGACCGCGGGCATCAGGAAGTGGTCCGCGAACGACAGATGATTCCCGGCGACGATGGCGGGGCCCGACGACGGTACGTGTTCGAGCCCCTCGATCCGCGGCCGGAACACCAGTCTCAGCAGCGGACCGAGAAGCACATATTTGAGCACGTAGTAGAACAAAGGGGGTCGCTCCTCACTCCGTCGGGATCGGCTCAACCGCCGCGTTCTAGCAGGTCAGCCGTGCTCGCGTCGGGCCGTCAGTGTATGTGCAGGCGGGTTCCGCCGGAACCGGGCGGAATCGCGCCGCCGCCGCTCGGCCACCGTCACAGCCGTACGACGATCAATGCGGTGTCGTCGGTTGCGCCACCTGGTGGCAGCAGTTCCAACAGGACGGCGTCGGCGAGTCGTTCGGGGTCCGCCGCCCGGTGGCGGGCGAGGGAGTCGGCGAGGCGGGTCAGGCCGATGTCGATGTCCTCGCGGCGGCGTTCGATCAGGCCGTCGGTGTAGAGGATGAGCGTGGCGCCGTCGGTGAACGTCGTGTCGGCCTGTGGGCGCGGTACCGGGTCGGGGCGGGCGTCGAGCGGGGGATCGGTGGCCCGGTCCAGGAACTCCACGCGGCCGTCGGGGTGGACCAGTACGGGCGGGGGATGCCCGGCGCTGCTGTAGGTGATCGTGCGGCGGTCGAAGTCGATGAACGTCGTGACGGCGGTGGCCGACTCGGCGCCGTCGACCACATGCGCGTACCGGCCCAGGACGTCCAGGGCCTGGGCGGGGCCCTCGGCGACTCGGGAGGCGGCGCTGAGCGCGCTGCGCAGCTGGCCCATGACACCGGCCGCCGCCAGACCGTGGCCGACGACATCGCCCACGGACACGCCGATACGGTCGCCGCCCACCAGGTCGACCAGGTCGTACCAGTCCCCGCACACGTTCAGCGCGCCCACCGCGGGCCGGTAGCGCACGGCGGCCCGGTGGTGGCCCACCTGCCGGCGGGCCGGGAGCATCGCCTCCTGGAGGGCGAGGGCGACCTCGCGTTCGCGGGCGTGGGCGCGCCGGAGGCGGTCGTTGAGGTCCTGCAACTCCCGGGCCCGTGTGTACAGTTCGGCCTCCAGCACGCGGGCCCGGCTGCCGCCGCCCCGGCCGCCGCGGGCCCGGATCAGCTCGGTGACCTCCTCGACCCGGTGCACCAGGAGCACCACCCGCCCGTCCGGGCCGAGCACCGGCGCGTTGACCGGGCTCCAGTAGCGCTCCTCCCACTCGCCGGGCCGGTCGGGGCACTCCACGTCGTAGCGCTGCAGTGCCATGGTGTCGCGCTCGCCGGTGGCCAGCACGCGGCGCAGCGAGGCCTCCAGGTTGCGCATGCCCGTCGCGGTGGGGTCGTTCGGGTTGTCGGGGAAGACGTCGAACAGCTGGCGGCCGATCAGGTCCTGGCGCTTGCGTCCGGTCAGCCGCAGGAACTCCTCGTTGGCGTCCGCGTACACCAGTTCGGGTGTCAGGAGCGCCACCATGCCGGGCAGGGCCTGGAACACCGCCGCGTAGTCGCTCGTCGCTGTCTCGTTCATGGTTCCCGCCTCACACCGGGGCCACATCAGTTTCCCACGTCATGCCCGGTATGCACCGGCTCGTGCGTCACACCGGTGGATCCGTGAGGGACTGCTCGGCCCAGATGATCTTCCCCTCGGGGACGAAGCGGGTGCCCCACCGCTGGGTGAACTGGGAGACCAGGAGCAGTCCGCGCCCGCCCTCGTCGGTGGTGCGCGGATGGCGCAGATGGGGTGCGGTGGCGCCGCCGTCGAAGACCTCGCAGATCAGCGAGCGGTCCTTGATCAGGCGCAGCCGGATGGGGAGGGCGGCATGGCGGATGGCGTTGGTGACCAGTTCGCTGACGACCAGCTCCGTGGTGAACGCCAGCTCCTCGAGATGCCACTCCGTGAGCTGCCGGGTGGCCTCCTTGCGGGCGTCGGCGACGACGGCCGGGTCGGCGGGCAGATCCCAGTCCGCGACCTGGTCGGCGCCGAGCAGCCGGGTACGGGCCATCAGCAGGGCCACGTCGTCGTTCGGGCGAGCGGGCACCAGGGCGTCGACCACGGTCCGGCAGCGCACGGCGAGCGACGCCTCCGGCCGCTCCAGGGCCCGCCGCAGCCGGTCCCGGGCCCCGTCGCCGGCCCCGTCCTCACCGGGGACCAGCAGGCCGTCGGTGTGGAGCGCGAGCGTGCTGCCCTCCGCCAGGGCCAGCTCGACCGACTCGAACGGCAGCCCGCCCGCGCCGAGCGACGACCCCTGGGGCAGGTCGACGAACGTGACCGTGCCGTCGGGCAGCACGACGGCCGGCGCGGGATGGCCCGCGGCGGCCATGGTGCACTGCCCGTCCACCGGGTCGTAGACGACGTACAGGCACCCCGAGCCCACGGCCTGGGTGCTGTCGGCCGCCGCCGTGTCCGGCCCGACGCCCTCCTCGCGGGCCGCCGTCGCGACCACGTCGTCGAGGTGGGCGAGCACCTCCTCGGGCGGCAGATCCAGGGCCGCGAGGGTCCGTACGGCGGTCCGCAGCCGGCCCATGGCCGCCGCGGCGTCGATGCCGTGACCGGGCACCTCGCCCACGACGAGGGCGACGCGTGCGCCGGACAGCGGGACGAGGTCGTACCAGTCGCCGCCGAGGCCGGTCAGCTCGTCGGCCGGCCGGTACTCCGCGGCCACCTCCACGGCGTCCTGGTCGGGCAGCCGGTGGGGGAGCAGGCTGCGCTGGAGGACGAGCGCGGCCTCGCGCTCGCGGGTGTAGCGCCGGGCGTTGTCCACGCAGACGGCGGCGCGCGAGACGAGGTCCTCGGCGAGGCTCAGGTCGTCCTCGTCGAACGGCTCCTGGCGGTGGCGGCGGAAGAAGGTGGTGATCCCCAGGGTGACGCCCCGCGCCCGGACGGGCACGATCATCACACTGTGCAGCCCCAGCTCCAGGAAGGTGGCCGCCCGGCCGCCGGGGCCGCCCGTGGCCCACTCCTCGGCGCGGGGGTCGAGGTGCGGCTCGCGCCAGGGCCGGCCGGTGGTCAGGGAGAGCACCGGGGGTGATCCGGCCCGGTAGCCGGCCACGTCGCCGACGCGGACGACGGTCTCCGGGACGCTGTCGTGCACCGTCTGATGGCCGGCCCGGCGCAGCAGCACCCGGTCCGTGGTGCTCAGCGGCCCGGCCGGGAGCTCCGCGCCCCGCAGCACCGGTTCCAGCAGGTCCACGGCGACGGAGTCGGCGAAGGCCGGCACCACCACGTCGGCCAGCTCCTGCGCGGTGCGCACGATGTCCAGGCTGCGGCCGATCTGCTCGCCCGCCCGGTCGAGCAGGGCGAGCCGCTGCCTGGCCCGGTGCCGCTCGGTGACGTCGACGACGGTGTAGTAGACACCCATCGGATGGCCCCGGTCGTCCTCGAGACGCGTGAACGACAGCATGTGCGCCGTCTCCCGGTGGGGCGCGGAACGCAGCCGGTCCACGTGCTCGTACCCGACCACCGGCTCCCCGGTCTCCAGCACCCCGCGCATCTGCGCCTCGACCGCCTCGGCGTTCACGCCCGGCTGTACGTCCCCCAGCCGGAGCCCCAGCCGGTGCCTGGCGGGTCCGCCGCCGAACTGCTCCAGGGCCGCGTTGGACCACACGAAGCGCAGACTCGGGTCGACGATCGCTATGCCGACGGGAGACCCCGCGACCATCTGTTCAAGCACCGTACGGCTCATGTCCCAGCCGGGCGCCTCGTCCATCTCCGACAGCAGCACCAGCCACTGGGCGGGGCCTCCGGGCTCCAGCGCCGAGGTGATCCGCACCATGACCCGGACGGGCCGCCCGTCCTTGCGCCGGGCGGTCAGCAGCCCCGCCCAGCCGCCGTCCCTGCGGCACCGCTCGGCGAGTTCCGGCACCCGTTCGGCGTCCTCGGCGGTCAGCAGCCCCGCGACCTGCGTGCCCACCACTTCACCGGGGGCGTACGCCAGCAGCCGCTGGGCGTCCCGGGTCCAGCTCGTCACCACGCCCTGTGCGTCGAGCAGCACGGGCGCGGCGTCCGCCACGTCGAACCGCTGCCGGGCGACGCGCTGCTCCTCGTAAGTGCCCACGGCCGACCTCTCTGTCGCTGAGAGTGGTCTACCACCTCTTGCCCCGGTCTTCACCCCGCACGGGTCCAGGGAGCGAACCCCATGGCCCTTTGGATACCGACCAGCCCTGCCCGAACACCCTCTCCAGCGTCCCGCGCCGTGCGGCCGCACGCACCGGACCGCGCTCACCGGCGCCGACGTCGCGTCGCTGTTTTCCTGCGCCCTGATCCGCCGGTCAGGCCGTGGCCCCAGGCTTCACCCCGCAGGGCCGGGAGGCGAGCCCACGGACCCGTGGATGCAGGGTCGGCTCTGTCCGAGCACCCTCTCCAGGGTGCCGCGCCGCGTGGCTGTACGCACCGGATCCCGCTCACCGGCGCCGACGTGGCGTCGCTGTTTTCCTGCGCCCTGATCCGCCGGACAGGCCCCGGCCCCGGGCTTCACCCCGCTCGGCCGGGACCCGGTCGGGTCCACGGGCGACCCCGTGGACCCTTGGCTGCCGTGTCAGCCTTGCCTGAGCGCCTTCTCCAGGGTCCCGCGCCGTGCGGCTGCGTGCAGCGGACCCCGCTCACCGGGGCTGACGTGGCGCCGCAGACGGGTCAATGGGGCGAACCCCATGGACCGCAGCTGCCGCGTCAGCCCTGGCCGAGCACCCTCTCCAGGGTGCCGACGGCCGACCGCAGTTCCTCGGCCGTGACCGTCAGCGGGGGTGCCAGCCGGATGGTCGAGCCGTGGGTGTCCTTGACCAGGATTCCGGCGCGCATCAGGCGTTCGCTGATCTCCCGGCCGGTGCCGATGGACGGGTCGATGTCGACGCCCGCCCACAGACCACGTGACCGGAAGCCGACCACGCCCTTGCCGACCAGTCCGGTCAGGCCGTCGCGCAGGACGACGCCCAGCTCGGCCGCCCGGCGCTGGAACTCGCCGGTCTCCAGCAGCTCGACCACGGCCTGGCCGACCGCCGCCGCGAGGGGGTTGCCGCCGAACGTCGAGCCGTGTTCGCCCGGCCGCAGTACCCCGAGGACGTCCCGGCGTGCGACCACCGCCGACACCGGCACGATGCCGCCGCCCAGCGCCTTGCCGAGGAGCACCATGTCCGGGACGACGCCCTCGTGGTCCACCGCGAGCGTGCGGCCGGTGCGGCCCAGGCCCGACTGGATCTCGTCCGCGACGAAGAGGCAGCCCTTGCGGCGGGTCAGTTCGCGTACGCCGGTGAGGTAGCCGTCGTCGGGGATCAGGACGCCCGCCTCGCCCTGGATCGGCTCCAGGAGGACCGCCGCCGTCGTCTCGTCGATCGCCTCCTCCAGGGCCGCCAGGTCGTTGTACGGGACGATCCGGAAGCCCGGCGTGAACGGGCCGAAGCCCGCCCGCGCCGTCTCGTCCGTCGAGAAGCTGACGATCGTCGTCGTACGGCCGTGGAAGTTGTCCGCCGCGACCACGATCGTCGCCTGGCCGTCGGGGACGCCCTTCACCTCGTACGCCCATTTGCGGGCCACCTTGATCGCGCTCTCGACGGCCTCCGCGCCGGTGTTCATCGGCAGGACCATGTCCAGGCCGGTCAGCTCGGCCAGGGAGGTGGCGAACTGGGCCAGACGGTCGTTGTGGAAGGCGCGGGAGGTGAGCGTGAGGCGGTCCAGCTGGCGGTGGGCCGCCTCGATCAGGGCCGGATGGCGGTGGCCGAAGTTCAGGGCCGAGTAGCCGGCCAGCATGTCCAGGTAGCGGCGGCCCTCGACGTCCTCGACCCAGGCGCCCTCGGCGCGGGCCACGACCACGGGCAGCGGATGGTAGTTGTGCGCGAGGACCGGCTCCTCGGCGCGGATCAGGTCGGCGGAGGTGCGCGTGGCGGCGGCGGTGGTCGTCGGTGCGGTCATGAGCGGATCTCCTGGGTGCAGCACTTGATGCCGCCGCCGGCCTTGCGGAACTCCGACAGGTCGACGGGGACGGGGAGGTAGCCGTGGCGCCGCAGTTCGGCGGCGAGGGCCGTGGCGCCGGGGTCGATGAAGACGTGGTGGCCGTCCGACACCGAGTTCAGGCCGAACGTCATGGCGTCCTCGCGGGTCGCCACGACCGCGTGCGGGTACAGCCGCGCCAGCACCTCGCGGCTGCCCGGCGAGAACGCCCCCGGGTAGTACGCGATGTTCGTCTCGTCCAGGACGAACAGCGCCGTGTCCAGGTGGTAGAAGTACGGGTCCGTCAGCTTGAGGCCGATCACCGGCATCCCGAAGTACTCCTGCACCTCGTGATGGGCCTCGCGGGTCGTACGGAAGCCCGTGCCCGCCAGGATCCAGCGGCCGGCCGGGACCAGGTCGCCCTCGCCCTCGCACACCGACTCGGGGCGGTACACGTCGAAGCCCGCCGACTTGAACCACGTCTCGTACGCGGTCGACTCGGGGCGGCGCTCGGGGGAGTGGAACGAGGAGCCGAAGACGCGGCCGTCGACGACGACCGCCGAGTTCGCCGCGAACACCATGTCGGGCAGACCGGCGACCGGCTCCACGGTGTCCACGGTGTGGCCATGGGCGCGGTAGGCGCTGATCAGCGAGCGCCACTGCTCCTGGGCCAGATCCACATCGACCCTGGTGTCGGGGTTCATCCAGGGGTTGATCGCGTACTGCACGGCGAAGTGTCTGGGTTCACAGACGAGAAAGCGCCGGGATCGCGGCACACGGCTTTCGGGCACAGAGGGGTTCCTCCGCTTCCTGCGGTGTCGGGTTGGGATACCACCACGGTAGGAACCGACCCCGACGCCCGACAAGCGACAACCACTGCGTGTCCACGCAGGAATCCTGCGTCTTTGCCACCCTCAACGCAGATCTGCTGCGTTTCCCGAAGTGTTGTTCGGCGCGGGGTGGGTAGCGCCCGCCTCCGGGCTTTCCGGGAGGAGGTGGGACAGCACCATGTAGCTGATCGTCTTCCGGATGAACGGCTCCCTGCGGATGCGCTCCAGCACGTTCTCGAAGTGCCCCACATCCGTCGCCCGCACATGCAGCAGCGCGTCCGCGCCACCCGTCACCGTCATCGCCGCCGTGATCTCCGGATGGTTGCGCACCACCTCCGCCAGCCGCCGCGGCGGCGCCGCGCCCTCGCAGTACACCTCGACGTACGCCTCCGTACGCCAGCCGAGCGCCGAGGGCTCCACCGTCGCCGTGAACCCGGTGATCACGCCCGACTCGCGCAACCGGTCCACACGCCGCTTGACCGCCGTGGACGACAGCCCGATCGCCGCGCCGATCTCGGCGAAACTCGTACGGGAGTTCGCCATCAGCGTGGTGATGATCTTCCGGTCCAGCTCGTCGAAAGGCGCCGGCCTGCTGTTCATCCGGGCACTGTATCCAGCGACCACCGGGCAGCGCGTCCGCCGACGGCTTGCGCGTCCGGCGCATGTGCACGCGTACGAATTCCACCTACACTCCACCTTCATGCTGCGCGCCCTCGCCGTCGACGACGAACGCCCCTCCCTGGAGGAGTTGCTGTATCTGCTGCACGCGGATCCACGCATCGGCAGCGCCGAGGGCGCGGGCGACGCCACCGAGGCACTGCGCCGCATCAACCGCGCCCTGCAGTCGGGCCCCGGCGGACCCGAGGCCATCGACGTCGTGTTCCTCGACATCCACATGCCCGGCCTGGACGGTCTCGACCTGGCCCGTCTCCTCACCGGGTTCGCCAAGCCGCCGCTCGTCGTGTTCGTCACCGCCCACGAGGACTTCGCCGTCCAGGCCTTCGACCTCAAGGCCGTCGACTACGTCCTCAAGCCCGTACGCAAGGAACGCCTCGCCGAGGCGATCCGCCGCGCCGCCGAACTCCGCGACAGCGCCCCGTCCGTGCCCGCGCCCATACCCGTGCACGAACCCGACCCCGACCACATACCCGTCGAACTCGGCGGCGTGACCCGCTTCGTCGCCGTCGACGACATCACCCACGTCGAGGCCCAGGGCGACTACGCCCGACTGCACACCGACCGGGGCAGCCACCTCGTACGCATCCCGCTCTCCACCCTGGAGGAGCGCTGGCGCGCCCGCGGGTTCGTCCGCATCCACCGCCGCCATCTCGTCGCCCTGCGCCACATCGGCGAACTCCGCCTCGACGCGGGCACCGTGAGCGTCCTGGTCGGCGCCGAGGAACTCCAGGTCAGCCGACGGCACGCCCGCGAACTGCGGGACCTGCTCATGCGCCGGCCCACGAGCTGAGGGGCACCTTCCAGCCATGCCCCAGGACCCCTCCGAACGCCGGGTCGTCGTCACCGGACCGCCCCGGCGCGTCCGCCGCACCTCCGGCTACTACCGGCCGCGCACCGAGATCGACGAGCAGACCACCCTCGGCCACACCTACGTCCGCTCCCTGATGCGCTCCCAACTCCGCGCCGCCTTCGGCGTGTTCGCGGTCCTCGCGCTGCTCATCGCCCCGCTCCCGCTGCTCTTCGCGGCGATGCCCGACGCCCACCACCTGGAGTGGCTCATCCTCGGCTTCGGCCTCTACGCGCCGCTCGTGCTGCTCGCCCGCTGGTACGTGCGGCGCGCCGAACGCAACGAGCGCGACTTCGTCCGTCTGGTCGAGGACCGGGACCGCTGATGAACAGGAACCGGTCCCTGTGAACGAGAACTACGCCGTCCCGGCCGTCGCCCTCGTCGTCGTGGCGACGGTCTTCGTCGGCGCGTTCGGCCTGCGCATCTCCCGAACCACCTCCGACTTCTACGTCGCCTCCCGCACCGTAGGCCCCCGCCTCAACGCCGCCGCGATCAGCGGCGAGTACCTCTCCGCCGCCTCCTTCCTCGGCATCGCCGGCCTCGTCCTCGTCCAGGGCCCCGACATGCTCTGGTACCCGGTCGGCTACACCGCCGGCTACCTCCTGCTGCTCCTCTTCGTCGCCGCCCCGCTGCGCCGCTCCGGCGCCTACACGCTCCCCGACTTCGCCGAGGCCCGCCTCGCCTCCCAGGCCGTACGACGGCTCGCCGGGGCCTTCGTCGTCGGCGTCGGCTGGCTCTACCTCCTGCCCCAACTCCAAGGCGCCGGACTGACGTTGGCGGTGCTGACCGACGCGCCCGACTGGGTCGGCGGGGTCATCGTCGCCGTCGTCGTGGTCGCCACCGTCGCCGCCGGCGGCATGCGCAGCATCACCTTCGTCCAGGCCTTCCAGTACTGGCTGAAACTCACCGCCCTGCTTGTCCCGGCCCTCTTCCTCGTCCTCGCCTGGCAGGGCGACGGCGCCCCCCGCCACGCCTTCGACGAACCCGCCACCTTCCGCGAACAGCGCGTCGTCCGCGTCGAGGACGGCCTCGACCTGAAACTGAAGGCCCCCCTCACCGTCACCGTGACCGGCACCGTCGACGGCCGCCCGCACAAGGACCAGGTCCTCCAACTCCCCGCAGGCACCCACCACATCGACCCCGGCACCCGCCTCACCTTCGCCAAGGGCGCCACCCTCCCCGAGGCGGACCGGGGCAACAACGGCGGCATGTCGACCTCCCTCGCCGAAGGCCGCGAGGAACGCCCCCTGTACGCCACGTACGGCCTGATCCTCGCCACCTTCCTCGGCACCATGGGCCTGCCGCACGTCGTCGTCCGCTTCTACACCAGCCCGCACGGCGTCGCCGCCCGCCGCACCACCGTCGCCGTCCTCGGCCTCATCGGCGCCTTCTACCTCCTGCCGCCCGTCTACGGCGCCCTCGGCCGCCTCTACGCCCCCGAACTGGCCCTCACCTCCGACGCCGACGCCTCCGTCCTGCTGCTGCCCGACCGTATGATCGGCGGCCTCGGCGGCGACCTCCTGGGCGCACTGGTGGCCGGCGGCGCCTTCGCCGCGTTCCTCTCCACCGCGTCGGGGCTCACCATGGCCGTCGCCGGAGTCCTCACCCAGGACGTCCTGCCCTCGCGCGGCGTACGGCACTTCAGGCTCGGCACGGTCATCTCCATGGTCGTACCGCTCGCCGCCAGCGTCATCGTCGGCGGACTCCCGGTCGCCGACGCCGTCGGGCTCGCCTTCGCCGTGTCCGCGTCCTCCTTCTGCCCGCTGCTCGTCCTCGGCATCTGGTGGCACCGCCTGACCCCGCCAGGGGCCGCCGCCGGAATGCTGGTCGGCGGGGGCTCCGCGCTCGTCGCCGTCGCCGCGACCATGGCCGGCTTCCCCGGCACGGGCGCCCTGCACGCCCTGCTCGCCTGGCCCGCCCTCTGGTCCGTACCCCTGGGATTCCTCACCATGGTCCTGGTGTCCCTGGCCACCCCGGGCCGAGTCCCGGCCGGTACGGCGGCCATCCTGGCCCGCTTCCACCTGCCGGAGGAACTGTCCGGGGCGCACGGCGGCCATGGCGGCCACAGTCTCGGGGGACCGGCGCGTACGGAGGTGACGCGGACATGAGCGGATTCCTGGCCGGGCTCTGCGTGGCCATCCTCCCGCTGCTCGCCGCCGGTTTCTGGCTGGGCCGGCGCACCGCCCGCCCCGAACGCCTCGGCGGCCTCGGCACCCCCGTCGAACACGCCACCTTCGAGACCCTGCACACCGCCTCCCTCGCCGCGCCCCCGCTGCGCGCAGGCCTCACCGAGGAGACCGCCCGCCGCTCGGCCCGCCGACTGCGCACCCTGCTCGGCACGGACGCCCTCTGCCTCACCGACCAGAAGTCGGTCCTCGTCTGGGACGGGGTCGGCGAACACCACCGCGCCGAGATCATGGAACGCCTCGCCGGACCCCTGGAATCCGGCCGGGGCGAGGCCTTCCGCCTCACCTGCGACGCCCCGGACTGCCCCCTGCGCTGGGCCGTCGTAGCGCCCTTGACCGTCGACGACCGCGTCCACGGCGCCCTCGTCGCCTGCGCGCCCCGCGAGTCGGCGGTCCTCGTCCGCGCCGCCGGAGAGGTCGCCCGCTGGGTCTCCGTCCAGTTGGAGTTGGCGGACCTGGACCAGTCCCGCACCCGCCTGATCGAGGCCGAGATCAAGGCACTTCGCGCCCAGATATCCCCGCACTTCATCTTCAACTCGCTCGCGGTGATCGCCTCGTTCGTGCGCACCGACCCCGAGCGCGCCCGCGAACTGCTCCTGGAATTCGCCGACTTCACCCGCTACTCGTTCCGCAGGCACGGGGACTTCACCACCCTCGCCGAGGAACTCCACGCCATCGACCACTACTTGGCCCTGGTCCGCGCCCGCTTCGGCGACCGGCTCTCCGTGACCCTCCAGATCGCCCCCGAGGTGCTCCCGGTCGCCCTGCCCTTCCTCTGCCTCCAGCCCCTCGTGGAGAACGCCGTCAAACACGGCCTGGAGGGCAGGGCGGCGTTCGCGGGCAAGAGCCACATCAGCATCACCGCGCAGGACGCGGGCGCCGAGGCCCTGGTCGTCATCGAGGACGACGGCGCCGGAATGGACCCGGTACTGCTCCGCCGTATCCTCGCGGGCGAGGTCAGCCCGTCGGGCGGCATCGGCCTCTCGAACGTCGACGACCGGCTCCGTCAGGTCTACGGCGACGACCACGGCCTGGTCATCGAGACCGCCCTGGGCGCGGGAATGAAGATCACCGCCCGGCTGCCGAAGTACCAGCCGGGCGTCCACTCGGCGGGCCGCCTCTTCGAGGACTGACCCGGCCCGCCGCCGACTAGCCCATTCGGGTGAACGGAGGTCAGGTGGGGCGGGTGACCACCATCCCGAGGGTGATCAGGCCCAGCACCACCCAGCCGAACCACAGCCAGCCGTTGCTGCCGAGCGCCACCGTGTAGGCCGTCACCGCGACGAGCCCGCCTACGGTGAGCACCCCCATGGTCTTCGTGGAACCGTTCGTGGAACCGGGCATCGCAACACCCTCCTCATGGTTCTTCTCCCTCCATGGTGCCCCCGTTCTGCTTCCTGACGGTGCACACGACGAAATGGGTTTCGGAGTCCCACGCTCCGCGACTCGTCCAGGACCCGGCCTCGTAGACCGACGGATCGAAGCCGTAGTCGGTCGGCGACACGTCCTTCGCGCAGGCCGTGTCCGACAGGTCCCGGGCCTTCTCGAAGGGGACACCGTCGTCCAGCCGCGCGAATCCGAGGACCTGCTCGTCGTGCTCCGCGGTACAGGCGACCAGCCGGGCCTCCCGCCCGGAGGGCGCCTTCAGACAGTCCCGCTTCTGCATGGTGGCCGTGTCCAGGAACGCCTGCCCCGGCTCGCGGTACGGCCCGAGCGGCCCGTACACCGGCCCGTGGGCACCGAGCAGCAGACAGGCCGTACGCCCCTTGGCGGCCTCGAACCCGCCCTCGGCCGGCACGACGGCGTACCCGCGTACGTCCGCCAGCTTCTCCCTGAGATCCCGGGTCCGCTCCTCGCACTGGGCGGGCCCCTGCGCCCGAGCCTCGGCGGCGGACGCGGCGTCCACGACCGCCAGCACCTGTCCGTCGGGCGGCGCGTCCCGGCACGTCGGATCGACGGTCAGCCGTGGCGTCCCCCGGAAGCGCGTGCCGCCGGGCCAGTCGGCGATCACACAGTCGCCCTCCGCCAACGGCACGGCGAGGCCCACGGGGTCGCCGTACGGCTTCGCCACGGTCTGCTCGTCGCCCTGCCCGCCACCGCCCGGCGGGTCGCCCAGGGTCAACCAGACCCCGACTCCGGCCAGGGCGACCCCGAGGAGGGCGCCGAGGGCGGCGGGGAGAGCGCGGTGGCGACGGGGTGGGGGCGGTGGGGGGATCGGTGGGCCGAAGCCGGGCGGGGGCGAGGGAGGGTCGCTCGGGTGCGGGAAGGCGGCCGGTGCGTGCTGAGGCCCGTGCATCAACTCCGGTCCACCCCACGGCGGCATCGAGCCCGGGTCCGTCCTCGTACGCTCGTACGGGTCGACCTGGGGCGTGACGATGCGGTCCAGCGCCGCCTCCGCGCGGGTCGCCGTGATCCGCTGCGCCGGGTCCTTGGCGAGCATCGCCTCCAAGAGCGGCCCCAGCGCACCCGCCCGCTCCGCCTTCCGGGGCTCCTCCATGACCACCGCGGTGATCTCCGCGAGATGCGTCTCCCGCTCGAACGGCCCGATGCCCTCGACGGCGTAGTAGAGCGTGCAGCCCAGCGAGAACAGGTCGGCGGCTGCGGTCGGCGGCCCGCCGGTGGCCCGCTCCGGCGCCAGATAGCCCGCCGTGCCGACGAGCGCGGTCGACAGCGTGTACCGCGTCTCGCCCGCGTCCGGCTGCACCGATATGCCGTAGTCGGTGAGCAGGACCCGGGCGTACGGGGTCCCGGTGCGGTCCGGCGCCAGCAGGATGTTCGCCGGCTTCACGTCCCGGTGCATGATGCCCTGCTCGTGTCCGGCGGTCAGCGCGTCCAGGACGGCGAGGCCGATACGGGCGCACTCGGCGGGGGCGAGGGGGCCGCGCATGTCGACCAGGTCACGCAGGTCGAGGGCGCCGGCGACGTACTCCATGACGATCCAGGGCAGGCCCTCGTGCTCCAGGACGTCGTGGACGGTCACCACGTTCGGGTTGCCGCGGAGTACCGCCGCGTGCCGGGCCTCGGCGCGGGCGCGGGCGACTCGGGCAGTGCGTTCGGCCGAGGCCTCGGCGGGGTCGCGGAACACGATCTCCTTGAGGGCGACCTCGCAGGCGAGTCTCTGGTCGTGGGCGAGCCAGACATGGCCCATGCCGCCGCTGCCGAGTTGGTTGAGCAGGAGGTAGCGGCCGGCGATTACGCGGCCTACTCCTGAGGTGGGTGATCCTGATGGCATCCGGTGGCTCCCAGGTCTACCTCGCTGGATAGGCGGTTTGTCGGCTGCGGGCCGGTGGGGGCTTGTCGCGCAGTTCCCCGCGCCCCTAGGGGGTGGTTGTGGCCGTCGGTGACGTGCTCGGCTCGGGAGGTGGGGGGTCGGGGGGTGCGCTGGTCGTTTCCGGGGGTGTGCTGGGTGGGTCGCTCGACGGAGGCGGGGGAGGCGGCGGTGGGGGAGGGGGTGGCTCGGAGGTGGGCTCCTCGGTCGGGGGGCCGGTGTCGGGAGTGTCGGGGCTGGGCGGTGGGGGGTCGGACGAAGGCGGCTCGGATGTGGGCGGCTCGGACGTGGGCGGTGTCGGGTCGTTACTGGGCGGCGGAGGCGTTGTGGGGTCCGACGATGGTGGTGATGGATCGGTGCTGCTGGGGGCCGGGGTGTCGGATCCCGGAGCTGAAGTCGATGGGGAACCCGGACTCGTCGTGCCCGGGGGAGTGGTGACGTCGTTTCCGTCGCTGCCGCCCGTGCCGTTGTCGGGGGTGCCGGACTCGATGTGGACGCTCAGCGTGACGTACGAGCCGAAGGGGAGCGCGGTCCCCGGACCCGGATTCGAGCCGGTGACGGTGGCGTCGGACGGGGGCAGGCCGTCGGTGTTGTACGCCGTCGCCAGGCCGAGGTTCGTCAGGCGGGCGCTCGCGGCGCCGAAGGTCGTCCCGGCGAGGGACGGAACCTGGTGTCGCTCGCGCGTGTCGAAGACCTTGTCGGCCTCACCCTTTGTGCCGGTCTGGCGGTAGATGCCCCGTTCCGGTTCCTCCACGTCGACCAGGGCGAAGCGGTCGACCTTGCTGGGTGCGGGACGTACGAGCACGACCTCGTCGGCGTCGTAGTCGCTCCACTTCTTGTTGCCGTCCTCGAACTCGACGGAAATACGGTCCGTGTCGCCCTTGAACGGCTTCAGCGGATTTCCGCATGAACACTTCACGGCGGGAACTCCCGCCTCATCGACGAGAACCGCGATTCCGGCCTGGAGCAGTGCGTCGAAGGGGACCGCTTTTTCCTTCTTGTAGTCGTGGTTCTTCACGAGGGTGTCGTGACGCAGGAGAACGGGTGTGAGGCGGTCGAGATAGGCGGGAATCCCAGACTGCGGAATATCGACCACACGTGCCCATTCCTGGGCCTTCCTGTTGTTCCTGGGGTCGGTGAGGAATTTCTTCAGCTTGTCGACGTCACAGACCGTCGGCTTCCTCGTGCCCCCGTACAGCCCGGGCGTGCTGCCCTGCTGCAGGCTGCTGCCGTGCGCGGGCTGTGAACGCACCTGGGCGTCCTGGCCCAGGCCGCTGTTCTCGTCGAAGAACGGCGCGAGGGAGGGCACCCCCGAGGCCACCGCCTTCACCATCGCCAGCGGTGCTTGTCTGTCGCAACTGCTGGCAAATAGAACGCACAGCAGTGCGACTGCCAGCCGCTGGAGCCCATGTTTCCTGAAAGCATGAAGCGTCATACCCGCTCCCCCCGGCGGTTACGTCAGTCCATGCTACTGAATGAGAAAGTGTTTCTGGCAAGGGGAATTAAAGTTGATTCAGCGACCGCGTGCGTTCAGCGAGGCCAAATAGGCGTTGTACGCCTCGAGTTCCTTGTCGCCGTCCCGGTCGGCGGCCCGGTCCTGCCGCTTGGCCTGCCGCTGCTCGGAGCCGTACCACTGGAACAGCAGTGCCAACAGCACGAGCACGGTCGGGATCTCGCTGAACGCCCAGGCGATCCCGCCGGCCGCGTTCTGGTCGGACAGCGCGTCGATGCCGAGCGAGGCGGGCGGGTTCTTGTACGCCTCGACCATCGGCTCCGACGCCATCATCAGCGCGATCCCGAAGAACGCGTGGAACGGCATGCCCGCGAACAGCTCCAGCATCCGCATGAGATAGCCGGGCCGGTTGGGGCCGGGGTCGACGCCCATGATCGGCCAGAAGAAGATCAGCCCGACGGCGAGGAAGTGACACATCATTGCGATGTGTCCGGTCTTGGACTCCATCAGGAAGTCGAAGAGCGGCGTGAAGTACAGGACATACAGGCTCGCGATGAACAGCGGAATGGTGAACGCCGCATGCGTGACGATCCGCATGTACCGGCTGTGCAGCAGCGCGAGCAGCAGCTCACGCGGCCCCTTCCGCCGCCCCCGGCCCGCGACCGGCAGCGCCCGCAGCGCGAGGGTGATCGGCGCACCGAGCAGGATGAGGATCGGCGAGACCATGCTGATCACCATGTGCTGCACCATGTGCACGCTGAACATGACCATGCCGTAGTCGTTGAGCCGGGTGCACATGACGAGCATGACGCTCAGCACCCCGAGCACGAACGAGACGGTCCGCCCGACGGACCACTTGTCCCCACGCCGGGTCAGCCGCACGACCCCCCACGCATACAGCCCGAGCCCGACAAGACAGGCAACCAGAAAGAACGGATCAGCGGACCACCCGAGCCCCCGCCCCAAGGTGAAGGGTGGAAGATCCATGGTCATACCGTGCCCGCTGTGCTCCATCCCCCCAGAGTAGAACCGCCCCCGGTCACGACGAGGACCGGGGGCGACCTTCAGGGGCGCGGGGAACTGCGCGACAAGCCACGACGCACCCGCACCCGAAGAACAACCGTCAACGGCTAAAGCACACACTCGGCTTCCGCATACCGAGCCTCAGGAACCGTCTTCAACGTCTCCACGGCCTCGGCCAAAGACACCATCACAATGTCCGTCCCCCGAAGCGCGGTCATCCGCCCGAACTCCCCCCGATGAACCGCCTCCACCGCATGCCACCCGAACCGGGTAGCCAGCACACGGTCGTACGCCGTAGGCGTACCGCCCCGCTGCACATGCCCCAGAATCACCGGCCGCGCCTCCTTCCCGAGCCGCTCCTCCAGCTCCAGGGAGAGCTGCCGCGCGATACCGGCGAAGCGCTCATGCCCGTACACGTCCTTGCCGCCCTCGTCGAAGTCCATGGACCCCGCGCGAGGCTTCGCGCCCTCGGCGGCCACGACGATCGCGAACCGCTTCCCCGCCTCGAAGCGTGCGCCGACGCGTGCGGCCAGCTCCTCGATGTCGAAGGGGCGTTCGGGGACGACGATGGCGTGGGCGCCCGCGGCCATGCCGGAGTGCAGGGCGATCCAGCCGGTGTGACGGCCCATGACCTCGACGATCAGGACGCGCTGGTGGGACTCGGCGGTGGTCTTCAGCCGGTCCAGGGCCTCCGTGGCGACCCCGACGGCCGTGTCGAAGCCGAAGGTGACGTCGGTGACCGCGATGTCGTTGTCGATGGTCTTGGGGACACCGACTATCGGCAGGCCGTTGTCGGACAGCAGCCGGGCCGCCTTGAGGGTGCCCTCGCCGCCGATCGGGATGATCGCGTCGAGCCCCAGCTCGGCGACATGGCCCTTGGCCCGCTCCACGCCGTCCCGCAGATGCTCGGGGCGGACCCGGGAGGAGCCGAGGATGGTGCCGCCGCGAGCGAGGATGCCGCTCACCGCGTCGAGGTCGAGCTTGAGGTAGTCGCACTCCAGGAGGCCCTTCCAGCCGTCCCTGAAGCCGATGACCTCGTCACCGTGGTCCACGACGGCGCGGTGCACGACGGACCGGATGACGGCGTTCAGGCCGGGGCAGTCGCCGCCGGACGTCAGGACACCAATGCGCATCGCCCGAAAACCTTCTCCACGTGGGCCGGGACCGGACCACGCTGTCCGGCTCGATCCCCGCCACCATACCGGCGGCGGGGTCCCGGGCCGTAGCACCCGTCCGCGTGCTGGACACCTGCGCTCACCTGTGCGGATGCCCCGTCAGACGGGCCGGTGACGCGCAGGCGCACGGAAGGTGTACGAGCAGCGGGCGCGGCGGGTCAGGCGGGCTGCTGCTGCGCTGCCGAGATCCGCTCGTTGCGCAGCGCCTCGTACCAGCGGTCGTCGGTCGGCGGCAGCGCGTTGACGTCGAGGGCCAGCTTCAGCAGCAGGTCCGCGATCAGCGGGTTGCGGGCGAGTACGGGCCCGTGCATGTACGTACCGAAGACCGTGTCGTTGTACGCGCCCTCCGTGCCGTCCCCCGTGCCGTTGCCCTTGCCGAGCCGCACCTTGGCGAAGGGGCGGGCGGTGGGGCCGAGGTGGGTGACGCCCTGGTGGTTCTCGAAGCCGGTCAGCGGCGGCAGGCCGAGGCGCGCGTCGATGTCTCCGAGTACGTCGCCCACGCACCGCTCGCCCTCGCCGCGCACCGAGACGACGTCGAGGAGCCCGAGGCCGGGCTCGCGCTGACCGAGGTCGTTGATGAACTCGTGGCCCAGGATCTGGTAGCCGGCGCACACGGAGAACACGATCGCGCCGTTGCCCACGGCCCGGTGCAGACCGCCGTCGCGGCGCAAACGTTCCGCCGCGAGCCGCTGCGGACGGTCCTCGCCGCCGCCGATCAGATAGATGTCGCCGGAGGTGGGGATCGGCTGGTCGCTGCGCACGTCCAGGCGGGCCACGTCGAGGCCGCGCTGCCGGGCCCGGCGCTCCACGACGAGCGCGTTGCCCTGGTCGCCGTACGTGCTGAGCAGGTCCGGGTAGATCCACACCAGACGCAGCTGGTTGTCGCTCATGAAGTGATCGTCCTCAGTGGTCGGTTGGCGGCAGTGGTCAGTTGCCGACGCGGCGGCGCAGATCCTGGAAGGCGGTGTAGTTCGCGATGACCTCGATCCGGCCGGGCGGCGCCAGCTGCACGGCCTGGTCGGCGTTCTCGCAGACCTGGAAGTGCTGGTTGGCCACTTCCAGCCGGACGGCGAGGTCGAGCTTCCGGTCGCCGATGACGAAGATCGGGTGCCCGGTGAGCTGCGTGTAGTCGACGTCCCACAGCCACGAGGTGTCGGTGCCGTCGGCGCCCCGCGCGTTCACGGAGAGGATGACCGGGGTCGGCGGCGGGTCGATCAGGGAGAACGTCTCCAGCCAGCCGGCCGGGTTCTTGGCCAGCAGCAGCCGCAGATCGCGCTGCATGAACTGCACGACGTCGTACCGCCCGGCCACCGCCTGGACCTGGTACATGCGCTCCAGACCGACCTGCGGCGGTACGCCGAACACGGCGGCGACGGCGGCGGAGGCGGCCGCGTTGGACTTGTTGGCGCGCCCCGGCAGCTGGAGGTGGATCGGCCAGGCGGACCCGTGCGGGTCGAGGACGTGGTCGCCGCTGAGCGCCCAGCTCGGAGTGGGCCGACGGAAGCCGCACTGACCGCAGAACCAGTCGTCGCCGGGCCGCTGCATCACGCCACCGCAGGACGGGCAGGACCAGGCGTCGTCCTTCCACATCTGCCCGGCGGCGACCCAGATCACGTTGGGGGAGGAGGAGGCGGCCCACACGATCAACGGGTCGTCGGCGTTGGCCACAACAACAGCCTTGGATCCGGCGAGCCCCTCGCGCCAGTTCTCGGCGAGCATGCGGGTCTCGGCGGCGCGGTCGAGCTGGTCGCGGGAAAGGTTGAGGAGCGCGATGCACTTGGGGTCCGTGTCGCGGGCGACGCCGGCGAGGTACTTCTCGTCGACCTCGATGACCCCGAACTTGGCGTCCGAGCCGCCCGCGAGCGCCGAGGTGATGCCGGCGGGCATGTTGGCGCCGAGCGCGTTCGACACGACCGGTCCGGCGGCGCGCAGGGCCTCCGCGATGAGCCGGGTGGTCGTGGTCTTGCCGTTGGTCGCCGAGACGAGGATCACGTCGAGGTTCTGGGCGAGCCGGGCGAGGAGGTCGGGGTCGAGTTTGAGGGCTACCTTGCCGCCGATCACCGATCCGCTGCCGCGCCCTGCCGCACGCGATGCCGCCGCAACGGCCTTGCCGGCCGTCACGGCCAGCTTGGCCCGCGGAGTGAGCGGGTCCGAGTTGCCTGCCATCAGATCTCGATCCTCCTTGCGTACGCGCCGCGCCTGTGCCTCCGGCCACGTGGTGTGGACCTCAGCCTATCGAGATCCGTTCACCGGACCCGCATCGCGGCACCACCACGGCGCCCGCGCGACTTTGGTGACCGTACCCTTGCGGCCATGCGACAAGGCTCCATCCCGGGTACGCGAGGCCGCGTCCGCCCTCTGACACTGCTCGGTGACCCGGTTCTGCACACCCCCTGCGCGGAAGTCACACACTTCGACGCCGAACTCGCCGCGCTCGTCGAGGACATGTTCGCGACGATGTACGCGGCCCAGGGCGTGGGCCTCGCCGCCAACCAGATCGGCCGCCCCCTGCGGGTCTTCGTATACGACTGCCCCGACGACGAGGACGTCCGTCATGTAGGGCACGTGGTCAACCCCCGCCTGGTGGAGACGGAGGGCCTGCTGATGCGCGGCCCGGAGGGCTGCCTGTCCCTCCCGGGCCTGGAAGCGGGCACGGAGCGGTACGACGAGGCGGTGGTGGAGGGTTTCACGGTGGCAGGGGAGCCGGTGAGGGTGGCGGGCACGGGTTTCTTCGCAAGATGCCTCCAGCACGAAACGGACCACTTGGAGGGCCGAACGTACGCGGACCGCGTAACGGGCTGGCGCCACAAGAGGCTCATGAGGCAAGCAACCCGAGCAAACTGGCACCGGGCGAGCTGACCCACCGTCTTTGAGGGGCGCGGAGAACTGCGCGACAAGCCCCCACCGGGCCCGCACCCGACACACAACCCTCAGAACCCCGGACCCCCCACGCGATCCCCAGCGGCAGCGAGCCGCCCCCACAACAAATCAGCCAAACTCCGCACCAACTCAGCCCGAGAACACGGCCGTTCCCCCAACCACCAGTCCCCCGCCGCATGCATCATCCCGACTATCCCGTGCCCCCACACCCGAGCCAACTGCTGACTCCCAGGACCAAGATCCAGCCGATCCTCGATCACCTGGGCCAACTCCTCACCCATCAACCGCAGCAACGGCAACGCCTGCTTCCCCACGTCGAACCCAGGATCGCCGGGTGACACCCCGTCCGCGGGGTGCATCAGGAACCGGTACACCTGAGGCCGCGCCTCGATCGCCGCGAGATAGGTGTCCAACGTGGCCTCAACCCGCTCGCGCCGCTCCGCCGGAGCATCCAGCGCGGCCCGCAGCGAGTTGAGCAGGGCATCGGTGTGCCGCTTGGCCAGGGCGGCGTAGAGTCCGCCCTTGTCGCCGAAGTGCCGGTAGAGAATGGGCTTGGTGATGCCCGCCTCGGCGGCGATGGCGTTCATCGAGGCGCCGGGGCCGTCGCGCAGCACCACCCGGTCCGCGGCCTCCAGCAGCTCGCGCCGACGGCGGTCGGCCGACCGCTGCTGATCGGTCTGCTGCGTGGATTCCATGGTCTCTCCCCACCCCGTGCTGATATCGGTGACGCCTGCGCAAACTAACACTCATCGGTCCATGCCCATCGAACGGGCTGCCGACCGTGGTCCGGGAGTTGACTTTTCCTACCGACGGGTAACAGACTCCAGTTACCGCAGGTAACATGCTAGTGCAGCACTGGAGGGGTCATGGCCGAATTCACCATGGAGCTCAACGACGAACAGAAGGAGGTTCGCGACTGGCTCCACGGGTTCGCCGCCGATGTGATCCGGCCCGCCGCCGCCGAATGGGACGAGCGCGAGGAGACTCCCTGGCCGGTGATCCAGGAGGCCGCGAAGGTCGGCATCTACTCGCTCGACTTCTACGCCCAGCAGTACTTCGACCCCACCGGCCTCGGCATCCCGATGGCCATGGAGGAACTCTTCTGGGGCGACGCGGGCATCGCCCTCTCCATCGTGGGCACCGGCCTCGCCGCCGTGGGCGTCCTCGCCAACGGCACCGAGGAGCAGATCGGCACCTGGATCCCGCAGATGTACGGCGACGCGGGCGACGTCAAGGTCGCGGCCTTCTGCTCCTCCGAGCCCGACGCCGGCTCCGACGTCGCCTCCATGCGCACCCGTGCCGTGTACGACGAGGCCAAGGACGAGTGGGTCCTCAACGGCACGAAGACCTGGGCGACCAACGGCGGCATCGCCAACGTCCACGTCGTCGTGGCCGTCGTCGACGCCGAGCTGGGCTCCAAGGGCCACGCCTCCTTCATCGTCCCGCCGGGCACCCCCGGCCTGTCCCAGGGCCAGAAGTTCAAGAAGCACGGCATCCGCGCCTCGCACACCGCCGAGGTCGTCCTGGAGAACGTCCGCATCCCCGGCTCCTGCCTCCTCGGCGGCAAGCAGAAGCTCGACGAGCGCCTCGCGCGGGCCCGTGAGCGGGCGAAGTCGGGCGGTGAGCGCGTGAAGAACGCGGCGATGGCGACGTTCGAGGCGAGTCGTCCCGCCGTGGCCGCGATGGCGGTGGGCACCGCTCGGGCCGCGTACGAGGTCGCCCTCGACTACGCGAAGACCCGGGAGCAGTTCGGGCGCCCGATCATCGACAACCAGGGGGTCGCCTTCCAGCTCGCCGACATGCGTACGTCCATCGACGCGGCGCGGCTGCTGACGTGGCGGGCGTCGTGGATGGCGATCAGCGGGAAGCCGTTCACGGCGGCGGAGGGGTCGATGTCGAAGCTGTTCGCGAGTGAGACGGCGAAGAAGGTTACTGGGCAGGCGATTCAGATACTCGGGGGGAACGGGTACACGCGGGAGTATCCCGTCGAGCGGATGCATCGGGATGCGGCGATCTACACGATCTTCGAGGGTACGAGTGAGATTCAGCGGTTGGTGATTGCTCGGACCTTGTCGGGGATGCCGATTCGGTAGTGCGTCGGGTGCGGGTGCGTGGGGGCTTGTCGCGCAGTTCCCCGCGCCCCTAAAAGCAGGTCGGTCACCGCAGCCCCTACCCGGGAGTGCCGCCGCTGCTGTGGGCGATGCAGGCCACGTCGATCCGGTCGGCCAGCTTGGCCAGTTCGATCGTCAGGGCGGCCACCGTGTCCTCGTCGAGGTTGTCCTGGCCCGCCTCCACGAGATGCAGCCAGCGACCTCCGACCGTGCGCAGCAGTTTGCTGACGTCGGAGGCGGCCACCTGCAACGTGCCGCGGTCGTCGACGATCAGAGGCAGAGTCACTTCGCGGTTCACAGGGGGGATCGTAGCCGCGGAACGCTCACGCTCCGTGCCATACCGTGGTGATGTTGCAGAACTCGCGGATTCCGTGTCCCGACAGTTCACGCCCGTACCCGGACCGCTTCGCCCCGCCGAACGGGAACGCCGGGTGGGACGCGGTCATCCCGTTGACGAACACACCGCCCGCGTCAAGATCCCGTACGAGACGGTCCACCTCGGCCTCGTCGCGGGTCCAGACATTCGAACTCAGCCCGAAAGGTGTGTCGTTGGCGATCGCCAACGCCTCCTCCAGATCGGCCGCGCGGTAGAGCGTCGCGACCGGGCCGAACGTCTCCTCCCGGTGAATGCGCATCTCGGTCGTGATGTCGGCGAGGATGGTCGGCGCGTAGTACCAGCCGTGGTCCGTGAGGCCCTCGGGGCGTTCGCCGCCGCACAGAACCGTCGCGCCGCTCTCGACGGCCTCGTCGACCAGGGACTCCAGTTCATCGCGTCCCTGCTCGCTCGCGAGCGGGCCGACCTGCGTGTCCTCGGCCAGCGGATCGCCGACCTTCAGCGCGGCCATGGCCGTCGAGAAGCGTTCCGCGAACGCGTCGAAGACGTCCGTGTGCACGATGAACCGCTTGGCGGCGATGCACGACTGACCGTTGTTCTGCACACGCGCAGTCACGGCGACCTGCGCGGCCCGGTCGACATCGGCGGACGCCAGGACGATGTACGGATCGCTGCCGCCCAGTTCCAGCACCGTCTTCTTGACCTCGTCCCCGGCGACGGCCGCAACCGCACGCCCGGCGGGCTCGCTCCCGGTGAGGGTGGCCGCCCGAACACGGGGGTCACGAAGGATCTTCTCCACCGCACCCGAACCGATCAGCAGGGTCTGGAAGCAGCCCTCCGGGAAGCCCGCCCGGCGGAACAGGTCCTCCAGGTAGAGGGCCGTCTGCGGCACGTTCGAGGCGTGCTTGAGCAGGCCCACGTTGCCCGCCATCAGCGCCGGCGCCGCGAAGCGGATCACCTGCCAGAGCGGGAAGTTCCACGGCATCACCGCGAGCACCGGGCCGAGCGGACGGTAACGGACCAGGGCCCGGGAGCCGCCGGAGTCCTTGACGTCGGCCGCGGCGGGCTCCTCGTCGGCGAGGAGCTCCTCGGCGTGGTCGGCGTACCAGCGCATCGCCTTCGCACACTTCGCGGCCTCCGCGCGGGCCTGCGTGACCGGCTTGCCCATCTCGACCGTCATCGTGCGGGCGATGTCGTCCCGGTCCTCGTCGAGCAGGTCGGCGGCCCGGTGCAGCAGCCGGGCGCGCTCGGCGAAGCCGGTCGTGCGGTACGTGTGGAAGGCGGCCTCGGCGGTCGCGAGCCTGCGCTCGATCTCCTCGCCGCCCATGGCCTCGTACGTCTTGATCGTTTCGCCGTTCGCCGGATTCACCGTCGCGATGGGCATGCTGGTCTCCTGCCTGAGGGCTGTCCTTCGACCTTCCCGCGCGCCGATGGCCCCCGCAACGTGTACGCCGACCACCAGCACGGTCTCTCAACGCCCCGAGTGCTCCGTCAGCCGGTCCAGAAACCCGGCCTGGGCCGACACGATCACGGCCCGCGCCTGCTCCAGCGTGAACCACCGGACCCGGTCCAGCTCGGGAAACTCCTGCTCCCGCCCGGAGCCCCTCGGCCACTCCATCCGGAAGGTGCCCGGTACGACAGCGGCCGGATCGAGATCGGCCTCGATCGCCCACGCCGTGACGACCTTCCCACCTGCCTGCCGTACGTCACCCAGCGGCACGGCCTCGCCCTCCGGCGGCGCCAGCCCCAGCTCCTCCTCGAACTCGCGGCGGGCGGCGTCCCATGCGGTCTCCCCGTCCACGTACTCACCCTTGGGGATCGTCCAGGCCCCGGCGTCGCGCCGGGCGAAGAAGGGCCCGCCCATGTGCCCGAGCAGCACCTCCGGCGCCGCGTCGGGCGCGGCCCGCCGGAACAGCAACAGTCCGGCGCTGCGCTTCCCGTTGGCCTGCGCCTTCGCTGTCACTTTGTCGCCTCCGGGTGCGCGGCCAGCAGGGTCTGTACGGTGTCGGCCTCGGCCGGGGTCTTGTCCTCGCGGTAGCGGACCACACGGGCGAAGCGGAGGGTGACGCCGGCCGGGTAGCGGGTGGACCGCTGGAGACCGTCGTACGCGATCTCGACGACCAGTTCCGGCCGTACGGTCACCACCCAGCCGTCGTCCGAGACCGCAAGCTCCTGCAGCCGCTCGGTCTGCCAGGTCAGCATCGCGTCGGTCATGCCCTTGAAGGTCTTGCCGAGCATGGCGAAGGTCCCGTCGGGGTTGCGGGCGCCGAGGTGGAGGTTCGAGAGCTTGCCGGTACGACGGCCATGGCCCCACTCGGCGGCCAGGACGACCAGGTCGAGTGTGTGGACGGGCTTCACCTTCAGCCAGGCGGCACCGCGCCGGCCCGCGCTGTAGGGGGCGTCGAGGGCTTTGGCCACGACGCCCTCATGGCCGCGCGCGAGGGTGTCGGCCAGGAACTTCTCGGCGGCCGGGGTGTCTGCCGGGCCGCCTGTGAGCAGGCGCCGCACGCGCATCGGCTCGGGGACGAGGCGGGCCAGTGCGGTGTGCCGTTCGGCGAAGGGAAGGTCGAGGAGGTCGTGGTCGTCGATCGAGAGCGCGTCGAAGAAGACGGGGGAGACGGGGGTCTCCCGGGCCGCCGTCGTCACGTCCACGCGTGAGCCGACGCGGCCGGCGGTCTCCTGGAAGGAGCGGGGTCGTCCGGCGGCGTCGAGGGCGATGACCTCACCGTCCAGGATGAACCGCTCGTCCCTCAACGTCCGTGCGGCGGCGGTCACTTCGGGGAGTCTGTCGGTGATGTCGTCGAGGGTGCGGGTGTAGAGGCGGATGTCGTCGCCGTCGCGGTGGACCTGGACGCGGATGCCGTCCAGTTTCTCCTCGACGGCACAGGCACCGAGCTTCTCGACGGCTTCTGCGATCGAGGTGGCGGTGTGCGCGAGCATCGGCTGGACGGGGCGGCCTACGGTGAGGCGGAAGCGGGAGAGGGCTGGTGGTCCTTCGGCGAGCAGGGCTTGGGCTACGGGCTGGATCGCGCCCGCGAGCATCACGGCCCGGCGTACGTTCGCGGGCGGTGCCTCGGTGGCTACCGCCAGCCCTTCCACGGCGACGGCGTCCAGGGCGCCCTGGCGTACCTCGCCGGTGATCAGCCCGAACAGGAAGCGCTGTTCGTCCGTGGTGGCCGCGGCCAGCAGTTCGCCCACCAGGCGTTTGCGTTCGGCCTGGGAGCCGGGGCCGGTGACGGTGCCGATGGTGGTGAGGCGGGCGTCGACGTCTTGGACGGTGAGGGAGGGTTCGGGGGCGCCGGGGATTTGCTGGTCCAGCACTTTCCAGCCGATGCCCAGGCGTCCCTGTGGGAGGCGTCCCGCGAGGTAGGGGATGACGAGGGGGACGTCGTCGGGGGCGGCGTCCCGGAAGAGTTCGGCGAGCAGGGCGATCTTGCGGGTGCGGGCGGAGGTGGCGGCCACCTCCTGGGAGACGTGGGCCAGCCGGGTGAGCAGCATGGAGCCATGGTGCAACGGGGGTGGCGGGTTCACACCTGGACGGTTTTGTTTCGCCCCCGCCGCCCCTACCCGTTCCCATCCCTGGGGGCTGCGCCCCCAGACCCCCCTATCGCGCTGAACGCGCTCGTCCTCAAACGCCGGACGGGCTGGTTTGTCAGC
>NZ_JBSFDA010000124.1:0-31380 GCF_053593675.1 Streptomyces sp. NPDC002156
GGACCCGGCCCTCCGGGCCGAAAAGCACGGGGCGCAGCCCCTGCTTTTCAGGGGCGCGGGGAACTGCGCGACCAGCCCCCACCGGCCCGCAGCCGAAGAACCGCCCAACCAGCGGAGCTCACCGCATCGCCGCAGCGATCAGCTCGCCTATGAGGACCGCGGTCGCCGCCGGGCCGCGCAGGGGAGCCGACGGCAGGATCGACGTGTCCGCGACCCGTAGGGCGCGGACGCCGTGGACCCTGCCGTACGGGTCGACCGCGGGGCCCATCGGGACCGTGGCGCAGGTGTGCTGGGACGTGCCCAGGTGGGCGTGGATCCAGGTGTCGAGTGAACGGTCGTCGTCCAGTGTCTCGGGGGTCGGTTCCACCAGTCCTGCGGACACCTTGTCGAAGGCGGGGGTGGTGAGCAGCGCGGCGGTCGTGCGGATCGCCTCGCGCATCCGGCGGCTCTCCTCGGGGGTCCGCAGGTAGTTGTAGTCGAGGAGCGGGGGTACGGCCGGGTCGGCGGAGCGGGTGCGCATGCGGCCCCCGAGGGCGGGGGACTGGACCGACACGAGGAACGCGAGGGGGGCCAGCGGCTCGCCCGAGACGGTCACCGTGCCGCCGGTCAGGCCGGGCAGGGGGACGAGCGACTGCAGGATCTCCAGGTCGCCGTCCGGGTGGGCGCCGTCCGACGACGGCAGGTGCAGGGCGCCGCCGAGCCAGGAGTCGGCCGGTTCCGGGAGGGGGGAGCGGGGCGTCCACTCCAGTACGACCTGGGGGTGATCGCCGAACCGGACCCCGACGGCGGGGGCGTCCCGGACGACCGGGATGCCGAGACGGTCCAGGTCGTCGCGCGGGCCGATGCCTGAGAGGTGGAGCAGATGCGGGGAGCGCAACGCCCCGGCGCACAGGACGACTTCGCCGCAGTTCACGGTCCTGAGATGTCCCTCGTGCTCGACTGTCACGCCGGTCGCGCGGCCGTGCTCCACGATGATCCGGTGGACCGTACTCCCGCCCCTCACCGTCAGGTTGGGCCGGTCGAGTGCCGGCAACAGATAGCTGACGCCGGTGTTGAGGCGTATCCCGTCGACCGTGTTGCTCGGGACCGGGCCGAACCCCGGTGCCTGCTGGGCGTTCTTGTCGGGCTCCGGGGGAAAGCCCAGGTGGTGGGCTGCCTCCCGGAACGCGACTGCTGCGGGATGCCGTAGATCCGTACGCCGGACCCGGACCGGGCCGTCCGCCCCGTGCAGCTCGTCGGCACCGTGGTCGAGGTCGGTCTCCAGGGTCTGGAAGAACGGTAGTACGGCGTCGTACGACCAAGTCGCACCGCCCGCCGTCGACCACCGGTCGAAGTCCTCGCGTCGGGCCCGGACGAAGTAGCCGCCGTTGACGGTGGTCGAGCCGCCGAGGAAGCGGCCCCGGACGACCGTGTACGGACGGCGGGGTGTGAGGTGCGCCGGGTACGGCTGGACTGCTCGGTTCCCGGGCTGGGCGCCGGGCACGAGTCGTGCGTCCAGCAACTCCGGTGGGAACGCCGAGAGTTGGCTCGGCACCGGGCCGGACTCCAGTACCAGCACGGTCCGTTCGGGGTCCTCGGTGAGCCGGGCCGCGAGTGCCGAGCCGCTGCCGCCGGCCCCTATCACGATGACATCGGGGTGCATCGGTACGGACTCTTCACTTTCGGCACTTGGTGCCATTAGTCTCCAGGGGTCCGATGGGAGCGTTGCCAAGGAGAGTCGCATGAGCCAGCTTCACGCCACCTCGTCCGTCCCGGCCACCGAGATCCAGGACGAGGAGAACGCAGACGAACAGTCGCTGATCGAGGCGGACGACCTGATCGAAGAGGTCTCCATCGACGGCATGTGCGGCGTCTACTAGGCCCCGCCATGACCGCGACGGACTCCGCGACGATCGTCATGGACCTCGACCGTGCCTGGGACCTGCATCCGCAGGTCTCCGTGCGCCCCGAACCCTTCGGGGCGCTGCTCTACCACTTCGGGACCCGCAAGCTCTCGTTCCTCAAGGACCGCAGGCTGCTGGCCGTGGTGCAGGCCCTCGGGGACGCGCCCACGGCCCGCGCCGCCTGTCTGGCCGCGGGCCTCGGCGAGAACGAACTCCCGCGCTACGGGCGTGCGTTGGCCGTTCTCGTCCAGTCATCGATGGTCGTCGGAAGGACCCCATGACCGCGCCCACGTCACCGCCGCTGGTCGACCTGTTCGAGCAGGGGCTCGACGCGCCGATCTGCCTCACCTGGGAGCTGACCTACGCCTGCAACCTGGCCTGCTCCCACTGTCTGTCCAGCTCCGGCCGGCGCGACCCGCGTGAGCTGAGCACGGCCGAGGCCAAGGCCGTCATCGACGAACTGGAGGCCATGCAGGTCTTCTACGTCAACATCGGCGGCGGCGAGCCGACCGTGCGCGCCGACTTCTGGGAACTCCTGGACTACGCCACGGCACACCACGTGGGCGTGAAGTTCTCCACCAACGGCGTCCGTATCACCCCCGACGCCGCCGCACGCCTGGCCCGCAACGACTACGTGGACGTCCAGATCTCCCTCGACGGCGCGACCGCCGACGTCAACGACGCGGTGCGCGGGGCCGGTTCGTACGCCACGGCGCTCCGGGCGCTGGAGAACCTCGCCGCCGCCGGAATGCGGAACTTCAAGATCTCCGTGGTCTGCACCCGGCACAACATTCCGCAGCTGGACGCCTTCAAGGCCCTCGCCGACCGCTTCGGCGCCCAACTGCGCCTGACCCGGCTGCGGCCCTCCGGGCGCGGTGCCGACGTCTGGGACGAGCTGCATCCGACGGCCGTGCAGCAACGCGAGCTGTACGACTGGCTGTTGGCCCATGGCGAGAACGTGCTGACCGGGGACTCCTTCTTCCATCTCTCCGCGTACGGCGAGGCGTTGCCCGGTCTCAATCTGTGCGGTGCCGGACGCGTCGTCTGTCTGATCGACCCGGTCGGCGACGTGTACGCCTGCCCGTTCGCCATCCACGACGAGTTCCTCGCGGGCAACGTCCGTACGCCGGGCGGCTTTTCGGGAGTCTGGCGCGACTCCGAGCTGTTCCGGCGGCTGCGGACCCCGCAGCACGGCGGGGCCTGCGCCTCCTGCGCCTTCTACGACACCTGCAAGGGCGGCTGCATGGCCGCCAAGTTCTTCACCGGGCTGCCGCTGGACGGGCCCGACCCCGAGTGCGTCCAGGGATACGGCGAACAGCTGCTGGCCCAGCGCGACGGAACCGGGGTGCCCAAGCCGTCCGGGGACCACTCCCGCAGGAGCAGGACGACGACGGTGGATCTCGTCCTCACCCGCCGAGAACCGGGCGGGCCAGCAGCCAGGCCGCCGGTGAGCGACTGCGACGAACACCCGCTCGCCGGGCTGGACTTGGCGCCCACCGGAAAGGACACGGCACATGCCTAGGAACCCCTGGTTCGAGACGGTCGCCGAGGCGCAGCGCCGGGCCAGGAGGCGGCTGCCGAAGTCGGTCTACGGCGCGCTCGTGGCGGGCTCCGAGCGCGGTCGTACGATCGACGCCAACCTTGCGGCCTTCGCCGAACTGGGCTTCGCCCCACGGGTCGTGGGCCACCACGCCGAGCGCGACCTGTCGACGACCGTCCTGGGCGTGCCCACCTCGCTCCCCGTGCTCATCTCGCCGACCGGGGTGCAGGCGGTGCACCCGGACGGGGAGGTGGCCGTCGCCCGGGCCGCCGCGAACCGGGGCGTCATCATGAGCCTCAGCTCGTTCGCGAGCAAGCCGGTGGAGGAGGTCTCCGACGCCCAGCCGGACCTCTTCTACCAGCTGTACTGGAGCGGCACCCGCGACACGATGGTCCAGCGGATGGACCGGGCCCGGGCGGCCGGCGCCAAGGCCCTCATCGTCACCCTGGACTGGTCGTTCTCCCACGGCCGTGACTGGGGGAGCCCGTCCATCCCGGAGAAGCTCGATCTCCGGACCGCGCTGCGGTTCGCCCCCGACGTACTGCCCCGGCCCGGGTGGCTCTGGCAGTACGCCCGGTCCGGCCGCCTCCCCGACCTCACCGTGCCCAATCTTCGGGCCCCCGGCGACGCGCCGCCCACCTTCTTCGGCGCCTACGGCGAGTGGATGCAGACCGCGCCGCCGACCTGGGACGACGTCAAGTGGCTGCGTGCCGAGTGGGGCGGCCCCTTCCTGCTCAAGGGCGTGACCAGGGTCGACGACGCCAGACGGGCGGTCGACGCCGGAGTGACGGCCCTGTCCGTGTCCAACCACGGCGGCAACAACCTGGACACCACGCCGGCCACGATCCGCGTGCTCCCCTCCGTCGCGGAGGCGGTCGGCGACCAGGTCGAAGTCCTCCTGGACGGCGGTATCCGGCGCGGCAGCGACGTCGCGAAGGCCCTCGCCCTCGGCGCCCGCGCGGTGCTCATCGGCCGGGCCTATCTGTGGGGCCTGGCGGCCAACGGGCAGGCAGGCGTGGAGAACGTGCTGGACATCCTGCGCGGCGGCCTCGACTCCGCTGTGCTGGGCCTCGGCCACTCCTCCGTCCACGAACTGTCGCCCGAGGACCTGGTGATCCCGCCCGGCTTCCCGCTGACCCTGGGCGGCGGCGAAGTACCGGCCGCCCCGACCGCCCCGGTCGTCTGACCATGACGGCGTACGTCCTGGCCGACGCCGTCTGGCCCGCCGTACCGTCCGGGGCGCTCGTCCTCGTCCCGGTCGGGTCCACCGAGCAGCACGGTCCGCATCTGCCGCTCGACACGGACACCGTCGTCGCGCGTGCCGTCGTACAGCGCACGGCGGAGACCCTGCCCGAGTCGTGGGTGGCACCGCCGATCACGTACGGCGCGAGCGGCGAACACGCGCACTTCCCGGGGACCGTCTCGATCGGGCACGAGGCGCTGCGGGCGGTGGTCGTAGAGCTGGCGCGCTCCTTCTCCCTGTGGGCGGGCCGGGTCGTGTTCGTCAACGGCCACGGCGGCAACACCGCCACCCTCGACACGGCCCTCGGCCAACTCCGCGCCGAGGGCCACGACATCGCCTGGACCGCCTGCGAGACACCCGGCGGCGACGCCCACGCCGGCCGCACGGAGACCTCCCTGATGCTGCACCTGGCCCCGGAACGCGTACGGCTCGACGCCGCCGTCGCCGGCGACACCCGCCCCCTGCCCGACCTCCTGCCGGACCTCATGTCCCACGGAGTCCGCGCCCTCTCACCCACCGGCGTCCTCGGCGACCCGGCCGGGGCCTCGGCGGAGGAGGGCCGCCGGACGCTGGACGCGATGGTGTCGGCCACGGTCCGCCGGATCGGCGCGTGGACGGTCGACGAGCGGGGGCGCCTTGTCGATCCGGCGCGACGGTCCGGGATGGTGCGCGGATGAGGCTTTGCGTCGGCAGTGTTGTCGGTCGGCGGGTGGGCTGTTCTGGCGGGTGGGTTTTCGGCGGGGAGGTGCGTGGTGGTGTCGGCCTTCGGTTGCCGGGTCGGCGCGTTGTCGGTCGGCGGGCGGGGGCGTCTCGCCGATCCGGCCCGAGGGCTGGGGCGGCTCCTCGCCTCGGCAGTGGGCTTCCGGCGACCCCGTGCGTCATGGTGTCGGCCGTGGGCCGGTGGATCGTCGGTGGCTGTGGCAGCCTCGCGGCCCCTGCCCGCCGACCCGGGGCCGTACGCCGATGACACTCCCCGTCGGCGCGGGCGTCGTTGTCGTGTTCGATCGGCATACCCGGGTCGTCGACGGAGGGCGTGCCCTCGTCGGGGGGTTTCCCACCCGGCTGCTGCGGCTGACCCCGCGTGCCCGCAAGCTTCTCGTCGGGCGGACGGTTCCTGTGCGGGACGCGGCGAGTGCGGTTCTCGCCGAGCGGCTGATCGACTGTGGCCTTGCCCATCCCGTCGTCCACTCGCTGCCCGTGCCCTCCGACCCCCGGTACACCGTCGTGATCCCGGTCCGTGATCGTCCGCGTCAGCTGGAGCGGTTGCTGCGGAGTGTTGGCGTCGGCCCTTCCGTGATCGTGGTCGACGACGCCTCGCGGCAGCCAGTGCCCGTGGCGGCCGTCGCCGCTCGGTACGGGGCCCGGCTGGTCGCCCTCCGCGCGAACGTCGGGCCCGCCGGTGCGCGCAACGCCGGGCTCCGGCTCGTGACCACGCCGTACGTGGTCTTCGCCGACTCCGACATAGTGTTGGACCCCGAGACCGTGCCGACCCTGCTCCGGCATTTCGCCGATCCCCGGGTCGCCATGGCCGTACCCCGTATCACCGGGCTGACCGGCGCCGCCACGACCTGGATCGAGCGGTACGAGAACACCCGGTCCTCCCTCGATCTCGGCGCCCATCCGGCCCCGGTGCGGCCCGGCACGCCCGTCTCCTGGGCGCCGACCGCCTGTGCGGTGGCGCGAGTTGGCGCCCTGCGGGACGCGCGCGGGTTCGACGAGAGCATGCGGGTCGGGGAGGACGTCGATCTTTGCTGGCGGCTGGTCGGGGCGGGGCTGCGGGTGCGTTACGAGCCCGCGGTCAGGGCCTCGCACGAGCATCGGACGCGCGTGGGGGACTGGTTCGTACGCAAGGCCGTGTACGGGACCGGGGCGCAGCCTCTTGCCCAGCGGCATCCTCAGCACATCGCGCCCGCCGTGTTCGCGCCCTGGAGCGCGGTGTTCGCCGGCGCGCTGCTCGCCCAACGGCGCTGGTCGGCGCCGGTCGCGGGCGCCGTCCTCGGGGGCGTCGTCCTGCGCATCGGCCGTAAGTTCGACGGCACCCGGCATCCGTACCGGCTGGCCGTCCCGCTCGCGGGCAACGGCGCCGTCGCCACCCTGGCGCAGACCTCCGCGCTGCTCACCCGGCACTGGTGGCCGCTCACCGCCGTCGGCTGTCTGGTGTCCCGCCGGATGCGCCGGGCCGCGGCGGTCGCCGCCTTGGCCGATATCGCACTTGAGTATCGGCGCGGGGACGACTCGCTCGACCCCCTCCGGTACGGCGTCGCCCGGCGGCTCGACGACCTCGCCTACGGCGCCGGCGTGTGGCTCTCCGCCCTCAAGGGCCGCTCCACCGCCGCGTTGCGACCCCGCGTGACCCGCTGACGCGGGGCTGTCCCGGTCACCGGAAAGCGCTCAGCAGGCCCTGGGCCGTATCCCGACACTGAGGACATCCCGCCGCCGGGACGCGCGGCGCATGCGATGGAACTGTCACCAGGAGGTGTGCGGCGTGACGCATGAAGTGGTCGGTCGTGTCGAGGAGCTGGGTTCCGAACTGGCCGCACTCGCCGACGAGAACGAGTCACTCGGCAAGCTGAGCGACCGGACCGTCGAACTGCTCAAGTCCGCAGGGGTCATCCGGCTTCTGCAGCCCAAGGAGTACGGCGGATTCGGCGCCCATCCCCGGGACTTCGCCGAAGCGGTGATGGCGGTCGCCCGGTACGACGGTGCCGCGGGCTGGGTCAGCGGCGTCGTCGGGGTGCATCCCTGGGAGCTGGCCCAGATGGACCCCCGCCTCGCACACGAGGTCTGGGACGAGAACCCCGACACCTGGATCGCCTCGCCCTACATGCCCAACGGCATCGCCGACCCGGTGGAAGGCGGCTATGTCCTCAGCGGACGCTGGCCGTTCTCCTCGGGCAGCGACCACTGTCAGTGGGACTTCCTCGGCGCGCTCCTGGGCGACGGCAAGGGGAAGCCCGCCGGGCCCATCACCGTCCTGCACGTCGTGCTGCCCCGCTCGGACTACGAGATCATCGACGGTACGTGGGACGTGGTCGGACTTGCGGGTACCGGCAGCAAGGACGTCGTCGTCGACAAGGCGTTCCTTCCCGAACACCGGGTCATCAAGCAGGAGATGGTCCAGAACGGTGCCGCCGCCGAGGCGATCGGGCTCACCGACACCCTCTACAAGCTGCCTTTCAGCTCGATGTTCCCGCTCGGCATCACCGCTGCGGTCATCGGCATCTGCGAGGGCGCACTCGCCCTCCACCTGGCCCAGCAGAAGGACCGGGTGGCAGTGACCGGCGTTCAGGTGCGCGACGACCCGTACGTCCTCTACGCCGCCGGCGAGGCCGCGGCGGAGATCGCCGCCTCCCGGGTGCAACTGATCGACGGCATCAGCCGGTTGTACGACCAGGTCGAGGCCGGCAAGCCCATCAGCATCGAGGACCGGGCGAACGTACGGCGGAATCAGGTCCGCTGCGCCTGGCGCGCCGTCTCGGCCCTGGACGAGATCTTCGCGCGGTCCGGCGGGAACGCGATGCGGCGGAGCAACCCGATGCAGCGGTTCTGGCGGGACGCGCACGCGGGACTGGGGCACATGATCCACGTCCCCGGTGCGGCCTACCACTCGAACGCCCTGGCCGCGATGGGCCTGGAGCTGCCCGAGTCGATGCGCATCCTGATATGAGCGAGGGCGCGACGCACTCCCGGACAGTGGACGCGGACGCGCAGGCGATCGACGGGCGACAGTTCCGCGACGTCCTGGGCAACTTCCCCACGAGCGTGGTCGCGATCACCACCACGGACGGCGAGGAACGGCCGCACGGCATGGTCGTCGGCACCTTCACCTCGGTGTCGCTCGACCCGCCCCTGGTGTCCTTCCTCGCCGACCGCTCCTCCACGACCCTGCGGACGATCAGGGCCGCGGGCCGCTTCTGTGCCAACGCGCTCGCGGGCAACCAGGAGCGCCTGTCACGGCAGTTGGCGACGCGTCCGGCCGGGCAGCGCTTCGAGGGCGCCCCGTGGGAGGCGTCGGACCTGGGCAATCCCGTGCTGGACGGGATCGTCGCCTGGGTCGACTGCACGGTGGAACAGGTCGTCGAGATCGGTGATCACCTGTTGGTCGTCGGGCGGGTCCGGGACCTGCGCGTCGAGTCGATGAAGACCCCGCTGCTGTTCTTCCGGAGCGGATACGGCGACTACCTGTCGAGCACGACCGTGCTCATGGACAGGCTCGTCGGCTGGGACGAGATCGGTCGGTAGACACCGAAGACATCGAAGACACCGGTCAAACCGGTCGGCACACAAGGGAGCCGCAATGAAGAAAGACCTCCATATAAGACTCCAGAGAATCTCGGCGTGGTGTGGCGTCCTGCTCTTCGTGGGATTCATCGTCGCGTACTCCATCGGCCATCTCATTCCGCCGATGAGCCCGACGGAGAGCCCCGACGACGTCGTCGCCTTCCTCAAGGACAACCGCACAGGGATCCTCACCTGTGTCGCCCTGATGGTTCTGCTCGTCCCGTTCGAGTACCCGTACGTCGTCGTGACGAGCATGCAGATGCGCCGGGTCGAGGGCGGCTGGGGACTGCTGTCCATGATCCAGCTCACCACGGGTGTGGTGGCGCCGATCGGGTTCTTCTTCCCGCTCGCGATCCTCGCCGCCGCGGCCTATCGGCCGGAGCTCCACTCCGTGGACGTCCTGACCGCGATGGTCGACATCTTCTGGCTCATGTTCGTGGGCAACGCCTGCATCTTCGTCCTCCAGGTCTGGTCGATCGGATACGCCGCGTTCATCGACCACACCCGGCAGAAACCGCTCTTCCCGCGCTGGTACGGCTGGCTCAGCATCGTGCTGGGAGTGACGCTCATCCCGGGCGCCTTCGTCTTCCTCAACCAGGACGGACCGCTCGCCTGGAACGGACTGCTCGCGAACATCATCCCCTCGGTCGCGTACGCCGTGTGGAAGATCGCGACACCGTACGTGCTCCTGAAAGCGATCACGGACGAGGAGAAGGAACTGGCCGACAAGCCGGCCAACGAACCGGTGACCGTGTAGGACGGCCCGACATGCCTGTGGCCCCGCAGCGACTGCCGCGGGGCCACAGGCATGTTTCCGGCTAGACCGAGAGCGCGAACCCGCCCGTCACGCGCAGCGTCTCGCCGGTGACGAAGGACGCCTTCGACGAGACCAGGTACAGCAGGGCCTCGACGATGTCCTCCTCCCGGCCCTCCTGTCGCAGGATCTGCTCCCCGAGGACTCGCTCCGCCTCGGCAGGGGACAGCTGGTCCCGTACCGCGTCGGTGAAGATCAGGCCCGGCGCGATCGCGTTGACGCGGATGCCGTCGGCGGCGAACTCCCGTGCGAACGACACCGTCAGGCCCCGTACGGCCAGCTTGGAGACGCCGTAGATGCTGCGGTTCGCGTAGGCCGCCGACGACGAGATGTTGACGATGGAGGCGCCGGGTCGGCCCCGCATGGCCTCCTGGGCGGCGAGTGTGCAGATGACGGTGCCCATGACGTTGACGTCGAGGACCCGCCGCACCTTGGCCAGGCCCAGTTCGGTGAACGGCTTGTTGTAGGCGGCGTGCAGACCGGCGTTGTTCACCAGGATGTCCAGTCCGCCGTGGCGTTCGACGATCCCGCTCACGACCGCGCCGACCTCGTCCTCGTCGGCGACGTCGCAGGTGACCCCGGTCGCGCCGAGGCCCTTCGCGGTGAGTTCGGCGGCCGCCTCGGTGGCGGCGGCGCCGTCGATGTCGGCGAGCACGACATGCGCGCCGAGGGCCGACAGGGCCTCCCCGAACGCCTTGCCGAAGCCTCGGCCGCCCCCGGTGATGAGGGCGACCTTGCCCTGGTGTTCCACGTCTTGGGAGATTTCCGGCATCAGGACCTCACTTCGGGCCGAACCGCTGGCCCGCGTCGAGACGCAGGCACTGGCCGTTCAGCATCGGGTTGTCGACGACGGCGAGGGCGAGCTTGGCGTACTCCTCCGGGCGGCCCAGGCGCCGGGGGAACGCGGCGTCCTTGACCAGCGCGGCCCGTACGTCGGCGGGGATCTTCTCGGTGGCGCCCGTCTCGAACAGGCTGGGCGCGATGGCGACGACGCGGATGCCGAGCGAGCCGAGATCGCGGGCCATGGTGAGGCTCATACCGGCGATCGCCGCCTTGGCCGCCGAGTAGGCGACCTGGCCGATCTGCCCCTCGAAGGCGGCGATCGACGACGTGTTGACGATGACGCCCCGTTCGCCGTCCGGCTCCTCGGGCTCGTTGCGGCTCATGTGCGCGGCGGCCAGGCGGCTGATGTTGAAGGTGGCCACGGCGTTGAGGTCGAGCACCCGGCGGAAGGTCTCCAGGTCGTGCGGCCCGTCCTTGCCGAGCGTGCGCCGTACGCTGCCGCCGCCCGCGGTCGTGACCGACACATGCAGTCCGCCCAGGGCCTCGACGGCGGCGCCCAGCGCGCTCTCCGTCGCCTCGAAGTCGGTCACGTCGACGGGATGGAAGCTCCCGCCGAACGCACCGGCGACCTCGGCGCCCGCCGACGCCGGACGGTCGAGTACGGCGACCTCGGCACCGCGGGCCGCGAGCAGCTCGGCGGTGGCCCGGCCCATGCCGGACGCCCCGCCGAACACCACGGCCTTCTTGCCCTTGATCTCCATCGGGAACCTTTCGGGTCTTGGCGCTCAGAAGGACGCGCTTGCCGGTGACGGCCGCAGAAGGGTGCACAGCCGGTCGCGGTGGACGGCCGCGTCGCCGTACAGCACGCTGTCGGCCCTGGCGCGGCGCAGAAAGAGGTGCAGGTCGTGCTCCCAGGTGAAGCCGATGCCGCCGTGCAGCTGGAGCGCCCGGGCCGCGACCTCGCCGGCGCCCGCCGAGACGTACGAGGCGGCGGCACAGGCCGCGCGGGCCGCGTCGTCGGTGCCCGCGTCGGCGGACATCGCCGCGTAGTGGGTGGCGGCGTGGGCGCCGTGTACGAGGAGTGCCATGTCGGCGGCCGAGTGCTTGACGGCCTGGAAGCCGCCGATCGGCTGCCCGAACTGCACGCGGGTCGTGGTGTGTTCGACGGTCAGCTCCAGCAGCCGCCGGATCACCCCGAGCGCGTCGGCGCACCGCAGCACCGACGCCTCGTCGAGCAGCCGTTGGATCCCGTCGGGTCCGGCGCCGAGGCGGCGGTCGTCCGGGACGCGTACGCCGTCGAGGCGGACCTCGTAGAACGCGCGCGTCGGATCGAGGGTCCGCTGGCGCCGGACGGTGACACCCGGGGCGGCGCGCTCCACGAGGAACGACGCCGGAACGCCGTCGTGCAGTGCGGTGACGAGGAGCCAGTGGGCACCGCCGGCGTCCTGTACGGCCGTCTTCACGCCGTCGAGGACGAACGTGTCCCCGTCGTCCGTGCGGGCGGTGGCGCGGATGCCGTTGAGGGACCAGGAGCTCCGCGGTTCGGCGAACGCCCAGGTGGCCCAGGACGATCCGGCGGCCAGCCCGGGGAGCACCTCGGACCGCAGGCCGGGCGAGCCCGTCGCGGTGAGTGCCCGGCCGACGATCGCGGTGGGCGCGAACGGCCCCCGCCCGAGGGCGCGCCCCATCTCCTCGGCGACGAGCGCGAGTTCCACCAGGCCCTGGCCGCTGCCGCCGTACTCCTCGGGCAGCCCGAGCCCGGGCCAGCCGAGATCGGCGGTAAGCCGCCACACCTCGGGGTCGACGTCCCCGTCGTCTCCGTCGCGGTCCATCCACGCCCGTACGTGCTCGATCGGGGCCCGGTCCGACAGCAGGTCGCGCGAGGCTTCGCGCAACATGCCCTGCTCCTCGCTGAGCTGGAAGTTCACCCGAACAAGGTATCCTCTTTTCAAGTCCGGGTCGAGATGATCGGCCGATGAATGGCTGATGGTCGGCCGATTTCGCGGTGAGCCTGTTGATCCCTTCCGGATTTAAGTACTCTGAATTACATGGTTGATGCCGTGCTTCTCTCCGCGTGCCGTACCGCGATCGGAACCGCCCGCCGGGGAACCCTGCGGGACACCAGCGCCTTCGATCTCGCCACCCTCGTCGTACGCGAGGCCGCGTACCGCAGCGGGCTGCCGCTGGACACCATCGACGACGTCGTCCTCGGTGAATCCCTCGCCGGAGGCGGGGACATCGCCCGGTACGCGGCACTCCAGGCCGGGCTGACCCACGTACCGGGTCTGGCGCACAACCGGCACTGCGCCTCCGGGCTGGCCAGCGTGGCTACCGCCGCCGGGAGTGTGCGGGCCGGCATGGACCGTGTGGTCGTCGCGGGTGGTACGCACTCCTCGTCCACCGCGCCGGTGTCCCGGTGGCGGACTCCGGGCACCGACGACTGGCAGGACCCCTGGATGGCACCGACCCATGTGCCGACGCCCGAGGCCCCCAACAACGACATGGGCGTCCTCGTCGGCTGGAACACCGCCCGGCTGGCCGGCCTCACCCGCGAGGAGATGGACGCGTGGGCGCTGCGCTCGCACGAACGGGCCGTACGGGCCATCGACGAGGGCCGGTTCACCGATGAGGTCGTGCCGGTGAAGGTCACCGGCCGGGACGGCGCGACCACCGTCTTCGACACCGACGAGCATCCCCGGCGCGACACCACCCGGGAGAAGCTCGCCGCGCTGAAGGTGCTGCACCCCGAGATCGAGGGCTTCTCCATCACCGCGGGCAACTCCAGCGGGATCAACGACGGCGCGGCGGCGGTCGTGGTCGCCGGTTCGGACATCGCCGCCGCACACGGACTCACGCCGCTGGCGACCATACGGTCCTGGGCGAGCGTCGGCGTCGACCCGGTCGAGACGGGGCTGGCGCCGATCGCCGCGATCCGCAAGGCACTCGACCGCGCCGGACTCGGCGTCGACGACGTCGACCTCTTCGAGGTCAACGAGGCATTCGCCGCGGTGGCCGTCGCCACCACCCGCGAACTGGGTCTCGACCCGGAGCGGGTGAACCCGTTCGGGAGCGGGTGCAGCCTGGGACATCCGATCGCGACCACCGGGACTCGCATGGTGGTGACGCTGGCGCACGAGTTGCGTCGCCGGGGTGGCGGGACCGCGGTCGCGGCCATGTGCGCGGGCGGTGGCATGGGGTCGGCCATGGTCCTCACGGTCTGACGGCCGTGATCGCGGTCGGGGCCGAGGGGCTGAGATGCCACTGGGCGGACGGCGTGCTGTGGCTGACGCTGGACCGTCCGCAGGCGCGCAACGCGATGACGATCGCGATGCGGCGGGGGCTGATCGAGGCGGTGCGGGCGGCTGACGCCGATGCGGGGACCCGGTTGGTCGTGGTGACCGGTGCCGATCCCGCGTTCTCCGCGGGTATCGACCTCAAGGAGGCGTTGGGGAACGGGTCGGGGTCTCCTCGTGGCGCGCGCACGGATCCTGCGGAGGTGGTGCGGGCGGCGCGGACGCCGGTGCTCGGTGTGATCAACGGTGCTTGTTATACGGGGGCGTTGGAGTTGGCGCTGTCCTGTTCGTTCCTTATTGCTTCCGACCGTGCTCTGTTCGCCGATACGCATGCGGCGATCGGGCTGACGGCGGGGTGGGGGATGAGTGCGTTGTTGCCGCGGGCGGTGGGGGTGCGGCTTGCTCGGCGGATGATGGTGACCGGTGAACCGATCGATGCGGAGCGGGCGTTCGGGGCGGGGTTGGTGACCGAGGTCGTGCCGCACGATCAGTTGATCGTGCGGGCGGAGCAGATTGCTGCGCAGGTGTGTGCGGCGGAGGCTGGTGCTGTGGGGGAGACGCTTGCGCTGCTTTCGGCGGGGGAGGGGACGAGTCTTGCGCATGCGCTGGCGTTGGAGGCGCAGGCGAAGTTGGGGCGGCGGCGGGATGTGGGGGATGTTGTTCGGCGGTTTGGTTCTCGGGTGGACGGTGCGTGAGGGGGTGGGGGGTTGTTGTTTGTGGGCGGGTGCGGGTGCGTTGTGGCTGGTCGCGCAGTTCCCCGCGCCCCTGAAAGGAAGGCGGCTGCGCCGCCTCCTTTCAGGGAGCGCGCTGGTCACCACGCCTCCTCTATCGCGCGTGAACGGTCAAGTTGCCGTTGCCTCGCCCAAGTAGCGGCGTAGTAGTTCCGGGCCGGCCTCCGTTGTTGGGCCTGTCCAGGCTGTTCTGCCTCGTTGGAGGACGAGGCAGGTGTCTGCGAAGGCCAGGGCTCGGGTTGCGAACTGTTCGATCATGATGACGGCCACGCCTGCCGCGCGGGCTCGGCGGAGGCTTTCGAAGACCACGTCGACCATCTTCGGGGCGAGGCCCAGGGAGAGTTCGTCGGCGATGACGAGGCGGGGGTCGATCATCAGGGCGCGGGCGAGGGACAGCATCTGCTGCTCGCCGCCGGAGAGGGTGCCCGCTGCCTGGCGTTGACGGTTCCGTAGTGCGGGGAAGATCTCGAAAGCCCTGTCGATGGCCGCCGGCCTGCCGCGTCGGTCGCCCGCGGTGGCCATGCGCAGGTTCTCCATGACCGTCAGCGAGGGGAACACGCCCCGGCCCTCGGGGAGATGGACGAGGCCGGCCCGGCGGATCGTGTCCGGGGTACTGCCGGTGAGGTCGCGGCCGTCGAGGACCACGGAGCCGGTGACCGGCGGGACCAGGCCCGAGAGGGCCCGCGCCAGTGTGCTCTTGCCGGCGCCGTTCGCGCCGAGTACCGCCAGCGCGCTGTTCGGCGGCACGGCGAAGGACACGTCGCGCAGCGCGTGGGCGGTGTCGTACCGGACGGTCAGGTCCTGGACGGTGAGCAGGGGAGACGTCGTGACGGTGCCGGTCATGCGGAGGCCCTTTCCTCGTCCTCGTCCTTGTGCCTGTCCTTGTCCTCTTCGGCCTCGCCGTGCTCCGCGCCCAGGTACGCCGCCCGTACCGCCGGGTCCGCCCGTACCTCGGCCGGCGTGCCCTCGCTGATCTTGACGCCGAAGTCCAGGACATGGACGACGTCGCTCATCCCCAGGACGAGTTCGACGTCGTGCTCGACCAGCAGCAGGGACACCCCATGTTCGGCCACCAGGCCCGTGAGCGTGGACGCCAACTCGTCCGTCTCCCGCGCGTCCAGCCCCGACGACGGCTCGTCCAGCAGCAGGACGTTCGGGTCGACGGCCAGTGCCCGGGCGATCTCCAGCAGGCGGCCGGTCCCCAACGGGAGCCCGGACACCGGGAGATGGACGTGCGGGGTCAGTCGCAGGGCCGCGAGAATCCCGTCGACCCGCCGGTCCTCCTCGGCGCCCGCGCGCCGGAAGCCGCCGGCCGTGACGAGGTCGGTCCAGACCCGTCGCCGCGCATGCCGCAGCCGGTACGCCAGCACCACGTGCTCACGCACCGTCAGCCCCGGGAACAGCTCCGGATGCTGGAACGTACGGGCCAGCCCACGCCTCGCCCGCGCCTGCGCACTGACCGAGGTGACATCCCGGCCGTCCATCAGCACCGCGCCCGAGCTCGGCCGCAACAGCCCCGACAGTACGGCGAACAGCGTGCTCTTGCCCGCGCCGTTCGGCCCGACCAGCCCCACCACCGCACCCTGCGGCACCGCCAGGTCGACCGAGTCGAGGGCGACGAGTCCACCGAAACGGACGGTCACGCCCCGGGCCTCGATGCGTGGTGGCGTCGTACCGGCGAGGGCGGTCATACGAGTTCTCCCTGGGGCGTCGAAGAAGACGACTTCTCGGCGGCTGGGGCGCGTCGGGCCCGCCACCACCCGCTCACCGCGCGCACCTGCCTGCCGTGCATCGCGAGGACGCCCTCCGGGTCCCGGGCCAGCATGACCGCGCCGAAGCCGAACATGATGACCGGGATCTCCGCCCACCGCGTCGGCAGATACGTCTGGAAGACGCTCGGCAGTACGGCGAACGCCAGACCGGCCACGAGAGCACCCACGACCGGGCGCGCCCCCACCGTGACCAGGACCGCCAGCCAGACCAGACCGGTGAACGGGCTGAACGAGTCGGGCAGCGCCGACTGGTAGGCCAGCGCGAGGAATCCGCCGCCGACCGCGGCGACGAAGGTGGCGACGGCCGAGACGAGCACCTTGACCGGCACGACGCCCAGGCCCAGCGTGCGGGAACCGGTCTCGCTCCACCGGACCGCCGTCACGGCCAGTCCGGCGGTCGAGCGCCGCAGGTTGACGACGAAGGCGCCAAGTGCGCAGAAGACCGCCAGCGCCAGCAGGGCGAAACTCCTGTTGTCCAGGGCCCATTCGGGGCGGGGCATGTAGATGCCCTGGCCCGAGTTGTAGAAGCGGTCCCGCATGAAGATCAGGTTCTGGGCCAGTAGACCGAAGGTCAGCGTCACCAGGGCGACGTACAGATTGCCCAGCCGGATCGTCAGCAGCCCGAGCACCACACCGATCGGTACGACACACACCGCGCTCACCAGGACCGCCGCCAGCGGGGGCCAGCCGGAGTTCGCGGCGAGGTCGGCGGCGAACAGGGCGCCGAGGCCCGCGAAGGTGATCTGGCACAGCCAGATCATGCCGCCCTCACCGGTGACGAGCGTGCAGGACAGCAGTGCCGTCGCCAGTGCGATGCCCGTCGCCACGAGCCCGGTCCAGAAGTCGTCGAGGATCAGTGGGAGGCACGCGACGACGGCGATCGTCACCAGGGGCGCGACGAATCCGGACCCGGAGGTGGCGGTGGGCGCGGCCGTGTTCTCCGTACGGATCGCCCGGTCCAGCACCCCGCCCGTGGGCGCGTCGCCCGCCCGGCCGCGCAGGGCGTGCGCGAGCAGGAAGGCGAGCATGAACAGGAACGGCACACTGGGCACGATCTGCGCCGACAGCGCGCTCTCCGGATCGAGATAGCGCTGGATCACGCTCGTGACGACGCCCATCGCCAGGGCCACCCCGACCGCCGTCGGCAGACTGCGCAACCGGGCCGCGACCACCGCCGCGAACGCCGCCGCCATCAGGAAGGTCATGCCCTCGACGGACAGTCCGGCCGTCGGCGCCACCAGCACTCCGGCGAGCCCCGCCAACAGCGCGCTGAACGCCCACACTCCGAGTGAGACGCGCGCGGGGCTGACCCCCGACATCGAGGTGAGGGCGGGGGAGTCGACCAGCGCGCGGACCTTCAGCCCGGTGTCGGTGAACCGCAGCAGCGCGGTGCCGACGACCAGGACCAGGGCCAGTCCGGCGTACGTGATCAGCTGGTTCATGTCGACGACCGTGCCGAACGGCCGGAACACCGCGACCGGTTGGGGCGCCAGGCCCGGAGCCGTGACGTTCACCAGCTGCCCCAGGGCCAGGTTGACCAGGGGCGGCAGCGCGACCGACAGCCCGATCGTGGCGGCGATCTTCACGAGTGGTGAGCGCAGCCGCAGATGGCGGAAGAGCACCGCGTACAGCAGCACGCCCAGCGCCGGACCGAACAGCCCGATCGCGACGACGGCCGCCAGCGGCAGCGGCCAGCCCTGCTCGATGTACAGGAAGTAGTAGAAGCGGGCGACGGCGAACGCCATGGCACCGAACGCGAAGTTGAAGACGCCCGACGACACATGGGTGACGACGAGCGAGGCGGCGGCGATGGCGTAGATGGCCCCGAGGGCGAGGCCCGCGACGACGTAGGAGAGCAACGACGGCCTCCTGGAAGGTGAAGCTCGGGAGAGACGGGAGGTAGAGCGGATACGGATTAAAGTGCGCTCATATGGTGTCCTCGTCAACCCTGAGGGGCGATATCGCCGCTTCAACCGGTGACAAAGGATACTTAATATGCTGCACTGTGCCTCGCGGACCACCTGTCGGAACCGTCGTGCGACGGGCCGAGGACGTCAGGAGTGCACATGGGAAGAGTCAGTGCCATAGCCACCTGGACCAGCGCCGCGGTACTCCTGCTCGCCGGATGCGGCAGCGGCGGTTCCAGCGGTGTGGACAACACGAGCGGACCCGTCAAGGTCGGCGTCCTGACCGCGCTGAGCGGCGCGGCCGGCGCGCACTACGCCGGTACGGAGAGCGGTGTCGAGGCCCGGTTCGCGGCCTACAAGGCGGCGGGCGGCAAGTGCGCGGCGCGCGGCTTCGACGTGGTCATGGCCGACGACCAGTCCACCCCGCAGGGCGCGCTCACCGCGGCCCAGCGCCTGGTGCAGCAGGAGAAGGTGTACGCCGTACTGCCCGTGAGCACGTACTTCTACGGCGCCGGACAGTACGCCGGTACGGGCGGTGGCGGCACACCGTTCCTCGGGGGCGCGTTCGACGGCGGCGAGCAGTGGTTCAACCCGAAGTACGACAACCTCTTCCCGGCGATGTCCGGCACCGACTACAACCGGACCGCGACCACACTCGGCGCGTACTGGAAGAAGCTCGGCGGGACCAAGGTCGCCGTCGTCTCCTCCAACACGCCGAGCGCCGCAAAGGCCGCCGAAGGAGCCGCCCTCTCGGCGGAACACGCCGGACTGGCCCGTGGCTACGTCAACGAGCGCGTCCCGTTCGGGAGCAGCGACGTCGGCGCGATCGTCCTCGGCATCAAGAAGTCCGGGGCCGACGTGCTGTACGCCCCGGTGATCCCCGAGACCGGCTTCGCGCTCGCCACCGGACTGCGCCGGGCCGGCGTCGAGATGAAGTCGATCCTGCTGGCCACCGGCTACGGCGCCGACCTGCTGAAGTCCCCGCCCACGCTGAAGGTCGCGCAGGGGGTCGGCTTCATGACCTCGTACTCACCGGTCGAGATGAACACCGAGGCGACCCGCACCTGGTCCGCCGCCCTCAAGAAGTACGCCAAGTCGGCGTCCGGCATACCGTCGTTCTCCCAGGCCGTCGGCTGGATCAGCGCGGACCTGCTCATCTACGGCCTGGAGAAGGCCGGTTGCACCGCGAGCCAGGAGAAACTGATGGCCGCCCTGCGCGCCGACAAGACCTGGACCGCCGGCGGCCTCTTCCCGAAGCCCACCGACTTCGCGAACAAGGGAACCTATTCGGTCGGGGGCCCGGGCGACTGCACCTTCGTCTCCATCCTGAAGGACGAGAAGTTCGTCCCGGACCCCCAGGGCTCCCCGGCCTGCGGCGAGCAGATCCCCGGAGTGAAGGTAACCGTCAAGTAGGTCGACGGGGCTGGGTGTTGGTGAGCGGGTGTTGGCGAGTGGGCGTTCACGGGCGGGCGTTGGCGGGCGGGTGGGCGCAACGCGCCCCCGCCCGCCAGGGGCGCGGGGAACTGCGCGACCAGCCCCCACCGGGCCCGCAGCCAAAACACGACCCATCCAGCGAAGCGAAGCGCTAGCGAGCCGCCCAACTAACAGTCTTCGTCTGCAGATACTCCTCCAACCCGAACTCCCCCCACTCCCGCCCGAGCCCACTCTGCTTGTACCCCCCAAAAGCCGCCCGAGGATTGACCCCCGCGCTACCACCATTGATCGCCACCCCACCGGCCCGGACACGGGACGCGACCCCGAGGGCAGCCACAGGATCCGCGCTCCACACAGCCGCAGCGAGCCCGTACGGACTGTCGTTCGCGATCCGCACCGCCTCCTCGTCGTCCGAGAACGGGATGACGACACCCACCGGCCCGAAGAACTCCGTACGAGCGATGGTCATCGCGTTGTCGACGCCGGTGAAGAGGGTGGGTTCCACGTACCAGCCACGGTCGAGCCCCGCAGGGCGCCTGCCGCCGAGGACGATCCGCGCCCCCTCCTCCTCGCCGATCCGGATCAGCTTCTCGACCTTGTCCCGCTGGGCCTCGCTGATCAGCGGGCCCATGGTGGTGGCCGGGTCGGCGGGGTCGCCGACCCTGATCGCGGCGAGGCCCTCGCTCAGCCGGGCGACCAGTTCGTCGTGGACGGACTCGTGCACGAGGGTGCGGGTCAGCAGCGAACAGCCCTGGCCGGCATGGGTGGTGATGCCGACCAGCGCGGAGCGTACGGCGCCGTCAAGGTCGCCGTCGGCGCGGACGATGCTCGCCGACTTGCCGCCGAGTTCGAGGACGACCTTCTTCAGGGAGGCCGCAGCCTGGGTGTAGACCGTGCGGCCGACCGTGTCCGAGCCGGTGAAGCTGACCAGGTCCACCATCGGGTGGGTGGTCAGCTCGCGGCCGGCCTCGATGTCGCCGGTCACGATGTTCAGCACGCCCGGGGGCAGCCCGGCCGCGTCGGCGAAGTCGCCGATCAGCAGGGACTCCAGGGGAGTCGCGGGCGCCGGCTTCAGCACGGCGGTGCAGCCCGCCGCGAGGGCCGGGATCACCTTCATCATGCTGAGGAAGAAGGGGAAGTTGTAGGCGGAGATCAGGGCGCACACGCCGAACGGCTCGCGGCGCAGCACCCCTTGGGAGATGCCGATGCCCGGCGCGACGGTCGGTTCCATCGGGCGTTCCCAGGCGAAGGCCGGCATCACCCGCTCCGCCATGTCGCGCAGATGCGCCACCGGGACCCGGGTCTGGAGAGTCTCCGCGAGCGCGCGGACCGATCCCGCCTCGGCCATGTTGACGGCGACGAGGTCCGGGAGCCGGCGTTCCATCTCCTCGGCCATGCGCAGCAGCACCGCCGCTCGCTCGGCGGGCTTCATCCGGGGCCACGGACCCTCGTCGAAGGCCCGGCGCGCCGCCTCGACGGCGCGCCGCACATCCGCGAGCGAGGACTGGGGAACCTCGGCGATCGATTCCTCCGTCGCCGGATTGCGTACGACCAGGGACGCGTTCGAATCGCCGTCCGTTCGGCGTCCGTCGATGTAGAGCTGCGAAGAGAACGAATATGCCGTCTTCATGGAGTTGAGTGTACTTAATTGAGGGCTTCAGGGAAGGGGTCGCGTTGATCGGCCCTGAGTCAGGCGATCGTCAGACTTCTTGACGCTGTTCGGGCCCTCAATCCGTGCGCTGAATCGTTGACTAGACCGATCGGTACAGGTAACTTCGGCCTCATCCGCGGGGTGGATTCTGCGCGAACGACGATGTTCGAAAGAGGTACCGCCTGTGTTCAAGGAATTTGTCGTCTCCGGCGATTCGCACATCATCGAGCCGGTCGATCTCTTCAAGACCCGGCTCCCCAAGAACATGCGTGAACGAGCCCTCTGGGAAGAGGAGTTCACGCTCGACGAGCCGATCGTGCCGGGCGGGCACACGGAGTTCAAGAAACTGCACACCATCGGCTTCGACGGCTGGACGATCTCGAAATACCGCCAGACCGGCGGGGAGACCCCGGACGGCGATCCCGAGCACATTCTCCGGGACATGAACATCGACGGCGTCGACGCCTCGGTGATGTTCCCGAACCTGTCGCTGTTCGTCCTGTTCACGGACGACCACGAGCTGTCCATGGCGCACGCCCGCGTCTGGAACGACTACCTGGTCGAGCGGTATCTGCCGTACAAGGACCGGCTGCGTCCGACGGCCGCGATCCCGCTGACGAACGTGCCCGAGGCCGTCGCGGAGATCGAGCGGATCGCGCGGCTGGGACTCGGCGCGATCCTCATTCCGGAGATCCCGCCCCTGCCGTTCTACGCGCGGGAGTACGACCCGGTCTGGGCCGCCGCGCAGGCGCACGGGCTGCCGATCTTCATCCACGTCGCCACCGGTGGAGTGAAGGTCAAGGAAGAGGTGTCCGACACGGCGGTGACCGTCCGGGGCCTGATGAACGCCATGAACATGGGCAAGGGCAACCTGACCGACGAGATGGTGACAGGCCGGACCATGGGCTTCGCGGTCGGCTCGGCCGTGGCCGGCCCGCAGGGCATCATCGCCAGCCTCGTCGGCGGCGGTGTGTGCGAGCGCTTCCCCGACCTGCACTTCAACCTGATCGAGTACACGGCCGGCTGGCTGGTCTCCTTCATGGGCTACATGGACAAGGCGTGGAAGACCGGCACCGGCCAGGACCCCGACTGGTGGCTCGGCTTCTGGGACGACAACCGTCCCCCGACCGAGCAGAACTCCATGGGGCGGCTGTTCGCGATCAACGACAAGTGGCCCTACCCGCTCAAGCCGACCGAGTACGTCCGGCGCCAGATCCACGTGCAGTTCGCGGACGACCCGACGGCCGTCAAGGCCCGTCACATCACCGGTCTCTCGACGATCCTGTGGGGCAACGACTACCCGCACGCCGAGGGCACCTTCCGTGACAGTGCCGAGTGCATCGCGGAGAACTTCGAGGGCGTCCCGGACGAGGACCGCGCGGCGATCCTCGGCGGCACGCTGGCGGACATCGTGCACTTCGACAAGAGCAAGAAGCTCGCACCGCTGCCCCAGGACGCCTGACCCGATCCCGGTGAGCGGCTGACCCACGAACCGGCCCCGGAGCGTTCTCGCTCCGGGGCCGGTCGCTTCTTCCGCGCCATGTGTGTCAGGCGCCTTCTCGTGCGTCCGGCACCGCGCCGATCAGCGCGAGGGAGGCCCGGGCGTACGCGGCCCGCCGCCGCCGGCTCACCAGGAAACTCGGGGGCGCGAAGTAGGCGACGTCGCGGGGGAGCGAGCCCGCGCGGCGGGCCAGGGCGTTCTTCGCCTCGGCGGTCGTCCCGCAGACGGCGATCTCGGTGACCATCTCGTCGGTGACCGCCCGGGCCATGGCGTCGGTGTCGCCCGCCCGGAACGCGGCACGCAGTCGGTCGACCGGCTCCTCCCAGCCGTGGTGGGCCACATAGGGGTCGTACGTCTTCACCGTGAGGTAGAAGGCGATCATCCGGCGGGCGTCGGCGACCGCACGCTCGGGCGCGGAGTCGTCGACGGCCGTGATCACCCAGCCGTGTTCGAGGGAGCGGGTCCCCTGCTCGCCGTCCTTCGCGCCCCGCTCCACCGAGGGCCGTACGACGTCGTTCCACCAGGAGGAGGTGAACAGCCCGTGCCCGATGACCCCGTCGGCGACCCGGCCCGCGGTGGCGGCCATTCCGGTGTTGAACGCGGCGAGCAGGACGGGAATGTCCAGCCGGCCGAGCACCGGGGCGCGGACATCGGCGTCGAGCGAGTAGAACTCCCCGGAGTAGCGGACCCTCTCGCCGTTCTCCGCGTGCAGCCAGGCCCGCACCGCGCCGACGGTCTCGGCGATCCGGGCCACGGGACGTTCGGGGGGCACGCCCAGCCAGTCCCGGTTGATTTTGAACGCGGCGCTGCCCAGCCCCAGGAACAGCCGCCCCGGAGCCTGGGCGTGCAACTGGCGCAGGGCGGTGGCGTGCGCGTACGGGGTGCGGGCGAACGCGTACGCGATGGCGGGGCCCGCCAGGGCGTGCTCGGTGTTCGCCACGATGTCGGCCACCGTGAGATAGGCGTCGTGGTCGACGAACTCCCCGGCGCAGAAGGCGCCGACGCCGGCCTGCTCGGCCTCCCGCGCGACGTCCCGGCCGGGCCAGGGCATGCCGAACAGCATAGAAGCCTCCCCTTCACAACACCCATGAAAGCGACACCTATAAAGTGCACTCTTTTCAGGCAGGCTAGAGGAGTGTCAGCGCAGTGTCCACTGCCTCCGGGGTACGGCGGAACGGTCGACCTCGGCCTTCCCGATCGGGTTGCCGATCTGGGTGTACGACAGTCCGGTGCGCAGCGCCTGGGTGCGCGTCGAGTCCAGCGACTCCCAGATCGCCCGGACCGTGCCCTGGATGGCGGCGGGCGGTTTGGCGGCGATGATGCGGGCGACGTCGTCGGCCCGGTCCCACAGCTCCTCGCGTGGGAGCACCTCGCTGACCAGGCCGATCTGCAGGGCGCGCGCGGCCGACACTCGCTCGTCCAGGCCGAGCAGCGCGATGCGCAGCGCCTCGCCGAGGGGGATGCGCCGGGCGAGGCCGATCGGCTCCAGGGCCGCGGTGAGCCCGTAGCTGACGTGCGGGTCGAAGAACGTGGCGTCCTCCGAGCAGATCACGATGTCGGCCTCGTTCAGCCAGTAGAAGGCGCCGCCGGCGGCCATCCCGTGCACCGCGCAGACCAGGGGTTTCCACACCTGGTTCAGCTTCGGCGAGAGGTACTCGCCGGGGTCGGTCTGCGACCAGACGTTGGGGTGGCGGTCGATGCCCTCCTTGACGTCCATGCCCGTGCAGAACGCCCGCTCGCCCGCGCCCCGCAACACGACGACGTGCACGTCGTCGTCGGTTTTCACGGTCTGCCAGATGGTGGCGAACTCCTCCAGCATCTCCTGGTTGAAGCCGTTCATGACCTCGGGCCTGTTCAGGGTGATCGTGGCGACATGGTCGGCCACCTCGAACAGGACGGTCTTGAGTTCCATCCGGCACTCCGTTCGTCACGTTGCCTTGGTTCGTCATCTCGACGTGATCGAGGTAAGTAGTATACTTTTTTCTGGTCTTAGGGCGCCGGAACGGAACAAGATCCGCGGAGGAACCTGCGATGAGGCCACGTGTGGGGCAGATGCTCGCGAGTACGGTCGACACGACGGCGGTGGTCGTCGTCCGTTGCCCGGACGGCGAGTTGGACATCACCTGCGGCGGGGCGGCCATGGCCGAGGCGAACGGGCCGGGACCCGCCGCCACCGGCACAGCCGACCCCGACCAGATGGGCGGTTCCCTGCTCGGCAAGCGGTACGCCGACGAGGACCTCGGCCTGGAACTGCTCTGCACCAAGCCGGGGCAGGGCACGCTGGCGCTGAACGGCGTACCACTGCCGCTGAAGAGCGCCAAGCCGCTCCCGGCCTCGGACTGAGGGGCGGGACTGCCCGATGAACATCTCGATGCTGCTGGACATGGCCGCCGAGGGCTTCGGCGACCGGATCCTGATCGGGCGCACGGACGACGGCCTGACCGCCCCGCGCCTGCGTGAACTGGCCGTCGGCGGGGCGCGGTCGGTCCACGCGGCCGAAGCCGACGCGATCGTGTACCTGGCGGTGAACGGCCCGGCCCTCCCGGTCGCGCTGTTCGCCGCGGCCCAGGCCGGAGTCCCACTGATCCCGGTCAACTACCGCCTCGGCGACGACCAGTTGGACGCACTGCTCGCGAACCACCCCCGCGCCCTGGGCATCGCCGACCCGGAACACGGCGAGGCGCTGCGCAGGGCAGGCCTGGCGGTACGGACCCCGGAGGAGTGGCTCCAACAGGCGGCAGAGGCCACAGCCTCCTCTCCGGGCGACGCCGAGCCGACGCAGGAGCCGCCCGACACCCCGGCGGTCCTCATCTACACGAGCGGCACGACCTCGACGCCGAAGGGCGTGGTCCTGCGCCACCACAACCTCGTGTCGTACGTGCTCGGCACGGTGGAGTTCGCCGGCGCCGACCCGGACGAGGCGGCCCTCGTGAGCGTCCCGCCGTACCACATCGCCGCCGTGTCCAACATCCTCACCAACCTGTACGCCGGACGCCGCGCCCTGAGCCTCGACCAGTTCACGCCCGAGAGCTGGCTGGACCTCGTACGCCAACAGGGCGTCACCAACGCGATGGTGGTGCCGACGATGCTCGCCCGCATCATGGACACGAACGGACTGGACCGATCGGTGCCCTCGCTGCGCGCACTCGCCTACGGCGGCGCCAGGATGCCCGTACGGGTGATCGAGACCGCGCTGCGCGCCTGGCCGCACATCGACTTCGTGAACGCCTACGGCCTGACGGAGACCTCGTCCACCATCACGATCCTGGGCCCGCAGGAGCACCGCACGGCCGTCGCGAGCGACGATCCCGCCGTACGGGCCCGGCTCGGGTCGGCCGGGCTGCCGGTGCCGGGCGTCGAACTGGAGGTCCGCGACGCGTCCGGCGAGGTCGCGGCTCCCGGCGAGACGGGCCAGATCTGGGTGCGCGGCGAGCAGGTCTCGGGGGAGTACGCCGGACAGGGCTCAGCGGTCGACGAGCGCGGGTTCTTCCACACCCGCGACCAGGGCCGGGTCGACGCCGACGGCTATCTCCACATCGAGGGCAGGGCCGACGACACGATCATCCGGGGCGCCGAGAACATCGCGCCCGCAGAGATCGAGGACGTCCTGCTGCGCCATCCGGACGTGCTGGACGCGGTCGTCGTCGGCGTACCGGACGAGGAGTGGGGCCAGCGGATCGAGGCCGTCGTCGTGGTCCGCGACGGCGCGGAGATCGACGCCGGCGACCTGCGGGCACAGGTACGCGGCACCCTGCGCGGCTCGAAGACACCGGAACGCATCACCCGCTGGCCCGAACTGCCCCGCACCCCGACCGGCAAGCTGGTGCGCCGGGACATCGTCGAGGCGCTGACCGCCGAACGCCACCAGGCCGTCGGCCGACAAGGATGAGAGACCGGCACATGAGCACCGTCGCCAACAGCACCGACCTGATACCGGAGTTGACGCAGCGCACGGCCACCGCGCTGCGCGGCTGGGCCCCCGAGGGCACGGTGGAGTCGGTCGAACCGCTCACCGGCGGCACATCGAGCCTCACCTACGTCGCCGCCTTGTCGGGCGTCCCCGCCGGACACGAGCGCGTAGTCCTCAAGGTGGCCCCGCCCGGCCTGGAGCCGGTCCGCAACCGCGATGTCCTGCGCCAGGCGCGGCTCATGCAGGTGCTGGCGGGGGTGCCCGGCGTACGGGTGCCGAAGGTGCTGTTCTGGGAGAAGGGCCGGCCGCCGGCCCAGCAGCCGTTCGTGGCCATGGAGTTGGTGCCAGGGGACTGCGTGGAGCCGATACTGGTCCCGCGTGGCACCCTGCCCGCCGCACAGGTACGGGCCCGCGCCCTCGACGCGGCCCGAATGCTGGCCCACCTCCACCGCGCGGACCCCAAGCGAACTCCCTTGGCCGTGGAGCCGGTTGTCACCCCGGGCGCCGAGATCGACCGCTGGACCCGGGCGTTCACGACGGTCCCCGAGGATCTGCGCACCGGCTACGAGGCGGTGGCGGAACGCCTGCGCGCCACCATGCCACCGGCGATGATGCCGGTGTTCACCCACGGCGACTACCGCCTCGGCAACACCCTGTGCGACACGGACTCGGTCAACGCGGTCATCGACTGGGAGATCTGGTCCCTCGGCGACCCCCGAGTCGACATCACCTGGCTGACCTTCTTCACCGACGAGGCCCACCACCCGGCATCCCCGTCGGCGGACCCGACGGGAATGCCCACCAAGGCCGAACTGATCGACATCTATGAGGAGACGAGGCGCGAACGCCTCCCGGACCTGAGCTGGTTCGAGGCCCTGACGAAATACAAAGAGTCGGCGGCAACGGCCCTACTGATCAAGAGGGGCCGCAAAGCGGGCCACTTGACCGACATGCACCAGCGAATGCTGCCGGCACTACCGGTACTTCTGGACGAGGCGACACGACTACTCACCTAGGGGCGCGGGGAACTGCGCGACCGGCCCCCACCGGCCCGCAGTGTCAATACAACCCACCGTCCACCCGGATAAGCGCTCCCGTCGTATAGCTGGACGCATCACTGGCCAGATAGAGCGCTGTACTGATGATCTCCTCGGGCCGCCCGGGCCGACCCACCGCACTACGCGTACTCTGCCGCTTCTCCTCAGACCAAGCCTTGGAGATGTCCGTCAGAAACGGCCCCGCCGAGATCGTATTGACCCGAACCGTCGGCCCGAACTCCAACGCGAAGACGGTAGTCAGCGCATTCAACGCGGCCTTCGCCCCCGCATAAGGCCCAAACCGAGGCTGCGGAAACAACGCCCCCGAAGACGACACATTGATGATCGACCCCCCACCCCCCTCAGCCATCCGCTCCCCGACCAACGAGGCAAGCCGAAACGGCCCCTTGAAGTTGACCCCGACGACCTTGTCGAACAACTCCTCACTGGTCCCGGCGGACGACGGCGCCAACGGCGACATCCCCGCGTTGTTGACGAGGATGTCGACCTTCCCGAACTCCTCGTACGCCGCGTCGACGAGCAGCCCGAGATCGTCCCAGTGCCCCACGTGCGCCGAGACCGACAGCGCACGCCGGCCCAGCTCACGTACCTCCGCGGCCACCGCCTCGCACGCGTCGACCTTCCGGCTGGCGATCACCACATCCGCCCCGGCGGCGGCGAACGCACGCACCATCTCGCGCCCCAGCCCCCGGCTGCCCCCGGTGACGAGGGCAACCTTCCCGGACAGATCGAACAGATCGCCGCTCAACCGCCCGCCCGTCATACGTCCGCCCGTCATACGTCCGCCCGCCCCGCGAGGCTGTCGTCCTCCACGATGTGCGCGTACCGCTTGCGCGCGGCCTCCCGCTTCGGCGGGATGTGCTCGCTCGGGAACAAGCCCTCCGCCGGCCGGTAGTTCTTCAGCAGCCCCTTGGCGATCGTCGTGCGGTGCACCTCAGTGGGGCCGTCGGCGAGGGCCAGGTTCGGTGCGGACATCCACCACTTGGCGAGCGGCAGCTCGTTGGTCGTGCCGAGCGAGCCGTGCAGATGCAGGGCCCGCTGGATGACGTCGTGCAGCACCTTCGCCGTCTGGACCTTGCACATCGCGATCTGCGTGCGAGCCGCGCCGTGCGGCTGCGTGTCGATGATCCACGCGGTGTGCAGCACGAGCAGCCGGAACTGCTGCAGCTCCACCCAGGAGTCCGCGATGAACTGCTGCACCGCCTGCTTCTCCGCGAGCAGCGCGCCCTGCGTACGCCGGGACAGCGCCCGTTCGCACATCATGTCGAAGGCACGCGTGCACTTGCCGACCGTACGCATCGCGTGATGCACCCGGCCCCCGCCGAGGCGCGCCTGGGCGACCTTGAAGCCCTCGCCCGGGCCGCCGAGCATGGCGTCGAGGGGGACCCGGACCTGGTCGTAGCGGATGTAGGCGTGGATGCCCTCGTCGAGGTTGTCGCGTTCGTCCATGGTGCCGACGTTGCGCCTGATCTCGATGCCCGGTGTCTCGGCGGGCACGATGAACATCGACATGCGGGCGTGCGGCGGCGCGTCCGGGTCGGTGACGGCCATGACGATGAGGAAGGCCGCGTACCGGGCGTTGGACGAGAACCACTTCTCGCCGTCGATCACCCACTCGTCCCCGTCGCGCCGAGCGCGGCAGAGGAACTCCTTGGGGTCGGCGCCCGCCTGCGGCTCGGTCATCGAGAAGGTGGAGACGATGTCGCCGTCGAGCAGGGGCCGCAGATAGCGGGCCTTCTGCTCCTCGGTGCCGAACATGGCGAGGATCTCCGCGTTGCCGGTGTCAGGGGCGGCGGTGCCGAAGACCGTCGGGGCCCAGTAGGAACGGCCCAGGATCTCGTTGAGGTACGCGAGCTTGACCTGTCCGTAGCCCGCGCCGCCCAGTTCGGGGCCGAGATGGCAGGCCCACAGCCCCTGCTCCCGTACCTGGTCCTGGAGCGGCCGCAGGATCGCACGGGCCTTCTCGTTGCGGGTGTCGTACGGGTCGCCCCCGTGCGGGAACAGAAGGTCGAGGGGCTCGACCTCCTCGCGTACGAAGGTGGTCGCCCAGTCCAGCTTGGCCTGGAAATCGGGTTCTATCGAGAAATCCAGCATGGCGAAAACAGTATACTTTTTACGACCCTCGGTCCATACTGGAGCGCGTTCTTCGTTGATTGGGTATGCGCAATAGCGTTCAGGCTCGGAGGGGTTGGTCCGATGCAGAGGCCCATGGAGGGTGTGCGGGTCCTAGAGGTCGCACAGTTCACCTTCGTCCCGGCGGCGGGCGCCGTGCTCGCGGACTGGGGCGCCGACGTGATCAAGATCGAGCACGCCGAACGGGGCGACGGCCAGCGTGGTCTGGTGCGGGTGCTCGGGTACGACGCCGTCAGCAAGGATTCGTCGTTCTTCCCGATCGTGGAAGGCCCCAACCGCGGGAAACGGAGCGTCGGTCTCGCTCTGGAGAAGCCGTCCGCGCGGCGCGTGCTGGACGAACTGATCCGCACCAGCGATGTGTTCCTGACCAACTTCCTGCCCGACGCGCGGGCCAAACTGCGCATCGACGTCGACGACATCCGGGCGGTCAACCCGGACATCATCTACGTCCGGGGCAGCGGCTTCGGCGCCCGCGGGGAGGAGGCGCGCAAGGGGGGCTACGACAGCACGGCCTTCTGGGCGCGCGGCGGCAGTGCCGCCGGTGTCACCCCGGTCGGCGCGGAGCGGATGATCCGGATGCCCGCCGGTGCCTACGGCGACTCGATGGGCGGCATGACCATCGCCGGAGGCATCGCCGCCGCGCTCTACTCCCGCGCCACCACCGGTGAACCGTCCGTCGTGGACGTGTCGTTGGTCGGCGTCGGCGCCTGGGCGACGCAGTTCACGGTCAACATGGCGCTGATGAACGGCGGCCCGCTGCCGGTGAACATCCAACCCAAGTACGGCTCGGCCACCAACCCCCTCATCGGGGCCTACCGCAGCTCGGACGGCCGCTGGATCGAGTTGTCGATGCTGCAACCCGGCCGGTACTGGGCCGAGTTCTGCAAGCTGGCCGGTCGCGAGGAACTCGCCCGCGACGAACGCTTCGACACCACCGAGAAGCTGATGGCGAACGCCGCCGACGCCGCCGAGATCGTCGCCGGGCTCATTGCCTCCCGCCCGTACGACGAGTGGGTCGACCTCCTCTCCCGGGGAGAGGGCCAGTGGGCGGCCGTGCAGAACGCCTGGGAGGTCGGTCAGGATCCCGCACTGCGTGCCAACGGTCTCATCGCTCCCGTCGTGGACGCCGACGGGGTCGACCGCGAACTGGTCGCCAATCCCGTCCAGTTCGACGAGATGCCGGCCGACCTGACCCGGGCACCCCAGTTCGCGGAGCACACCGACGACGTCCTGCGCTCGCTCGGCATCGGCGAGGACGAGCTGATCGCGCTCAAGATCGAGGGCGCGGCGACCTGACCCCCTTAGGTCGTGTCCGCAAAGTCCCGCCTGCCCGGCGGCGTCTGGCACGCACTCTCGCCGCACCGGGCGAAGCCCCACGTACAACCAGTACCAGGGACTCCGCCCGGCACGCCGAGAGCACGCACCAGACGCCGCCGGGCCCGCCCT